>JAHLWT010000018.1 GCA_019057775.1 Promethearchaeota archaeon | reverse complement strand
CAGTAGCCTATCATGTATCTTTAGATAAGGGATACACATATTTCGTGTTATATGGAAGTCTTAAACATTCTATTGATTATACCAAGATAAAAGTGGAATCTGTAGAAATTGAAGTGATGACGATGGATGAAATAAATGATTTCATTAAAACAAAAATAAAGCGAAAATTGATTGTTATTGGTGCTACAACTGGGACTGATGCTCATACAGTAGGTATCGATGCGATAATAAGCAGAAAAGGTTTTGCTGGGCATTACGGTTTAGAAAGATACGATATGATTGATGCTTATAATCTTGGCAGTCAAGTATCAAATGAAACATTCGTAAAAAAAGCAATAGAACTAAAATCTGATGTTCTTCTTGTTTCTCAAACTGTAACGCAGAAAGATATCCATGTAAGAAATTTAACCAATCTTGTCGATCTACTGGAAGCTGAAGAAATAAGAGATAAAGTCGTTTTAATCTGTGGTGGTCCAAGAATCTCGAATGAACTTGCGAAAGAATTAGGATATGACGCTGGATTTGGACCAGGAACATATTCCGAGATTGTAGCTTCCTTTGCTATTAAAGAATATGCAAAAAGGAATCTATTGAAGTGAATTATCAAGTCATTAAAACCTATTTTTAATTATCCCATCTCCTTCCCAAAAATAAAAGGAGAACATCTAAATTTTTAATATATCTGTTCATATAATTAAATAGTATTATAAATAAAGAAAGAAATGTGAAATTAAATGCCAACTTCAAAAGAATTTATTGATATGGATAATAAATATTGCGCTCATAATTATCACCCAATTCCAGTTGTAATTTCGCGTGCTGAAGGAGTTTGGGTTTACGATCCAGAAGGTAAAAAGTATTTAGATTGTTTATCAGCCTATTCAAGTCAAAATGCTGGACATTGTCATCCGGAAATCGTTGCAACACTAAAAGAACAGGCAAGTATTGTAACACTAACTTCTCGTGCTTTTCATAATGATATAATGGGACCTTTTCTAAAAATATTAGCGGAAGTTGTTGGACCACATATTAATGATCCTAACAATTCTGGTATAATGTCTCTTCCTATGAATACCGGGACAGAAGCAGTTTCTACTTGTTTAAAAGTAGCACGAGCCTGGGGTTATATTAAGAAAAAGATTCCCAAGAATGAAGCTAAAATAATAGTTTGCAGAAATAACTTCCATGGAAGAACCATCACCATTGTAGGTTTTAGTTCTGATATTTCAGCAGTTCGCTATTTTGGTAATTTTGGCCCATATACACCTGGTTTTATTATAATACCATATGGAGATGCTGAAGAATTAGAAAATATCATTTTAGAAACCGGACCTGAAAAAGTAGCTGCTTTTTTATTTGAACCCATCCAAGGAGAAGCTGGAGTAAACATTCCTCCTGAAGGATACCTAAAAAAAGTTAGAGATATATGCACAAAATATAACGTACTAATGATTCTTGATGAAATCCAAACGGGTTTCTGTAGAACTGGAGAATTTTTTGCTTGTGATCATGAAAATGTGAAACCTGATATGTTATTACTTGGTAAAGCATTAGGAGGAGGAGTATATCCTGTATCAGCTTGTGTTTCAACTAAAGATATTTTAGGTCCTGATGTAATTACTCCTGGGACTCATGGGAGTACATTTGGTGGCAATCCTTTAGGGGCAGCTGTAGCGATGAAGTCAATCGATATACATTTACGGGAGAATCTTGCTGAACGAGCAAAGGAAATGGGTGCTTATTTTATAAAAAGACTTAACGAAATTGCGGAAAAGAAAACAAAAATTCCAATCGAAGAAATTAGGGGTAAAGGATTATTGATTGCTATCGAATTTAAAGAAGATGCTAGGCACATTGTAGAGGAATTGAAAAATAATGGAATTTTAGCAAAAGACACGCACTCAACTACTATTAGGTTTGCTCCACCATTAATAATTACTCGAGATGAAATTGATTGGGCGGTTGAAATTATTGATAGAATCCTTACTAATCAATAATATTTATATTAATTTTATTTAATAATCCTGGGTCAATTTTAAAGAATATAAATTAAAATATTTAGAGGATCAACTAATAATGAGTTTACAGGAGTGTTTGGCGAAACGTAAAGATTGTTCTGGTGATGGAAGGCTATTACTAAAGGAAACAGTATTAGATATTTGTAATTCAACACAACAATCGGCTCCTTCAAAGAAATTGTTTATTGTTTTACCTGAAGGAGAAGACTACACAGGTGGGATATATAGTTATGATAAAGGTAATTTGGATTTAATATCTGAAAAAGAAAAAACAAACTTTTCCATGGAACTCTATCCAGAATTAATCTGGAATGAAAATATCGAAATAGAAGATTTAATTCGAGTAGGACTTACCTGGCAATACCTCTCATTAAAAGTAGGAAGTATTGGTCTTGGCGTATCACAAAGAGCAAGAAGTCCAAAAAAAATTAATAAAGTAGTTAATAGTGTCACAAATCAAAATCATGCTTTTTTGTATTCCGTAGCAGTCAGAGAAAGAGATCGTGATACATTAATAGAAGATAAATCAGAACCTCTTAAAAAGCTAGTTGGAGAAGGCACCTATCTACTTGAAACTCCAGAATGTTATAAAAATCGTACCCTTTATAAGAATGAGTATAGAGGTGTTCCATTGGATAAAGCTATTTTTAATCAGATAGAAAAAAAAGCGCCTAATCATCAAAATTTACATGAACTTTCTCAATTACTTTGGGCATGCCAAGGAGAGACAGATCATACAACACACGGTAATCGAGATGCTTTAGAAAAGAATGGCTATGGTCGTGTGCACGCATCTGGATGTGCAGGATATGCTGTATACCCAATTGTTATTATAGAAAAACTCGCTAATCTGTCAAAAGGTACTTATATTTATAATCCTGTTGGTTATTCCGCATTAAATAGATGGATAGAAGATAATGATAAGATAACTTATGATCATTTCATTCATAACTACAATTCTGAGAATTCTAAAGCCCAAATTGAAAAAGAATTGGGAATTAATTTTTCTAATTATGCAATTCTTTTGTGTATTGACAGAAAAAAACCGTGTGGCACTGGATTTATGCATAAAGTTATGAATCTTAAATACTGGGCTGAAGTTGAAACTGGTATGGCTTTAGCTGGATTACAATTACAAGCTAATGCTTTAGGATTAAAGTGGCAGAAGAAAATATTTTCAAATCCAGATGATCCTAAATACAGGAGTTTATTTAATCTCAATTTTGCTGAGCACTCAATTAAAAAAATGGCAACTGAATTGGTAAATCTTGCAAAAAATGAGCGAGTCTCACTTATTGGAGATTTAATACCAGTTTCAATCTTTTTTCTCCAATAACGATTATATATTACTAGAAAAATGATTATGAATTTAGCGGAGATAGGTGTTGTAATATATGTGGTTAATGTAATACTATCTATTGTAATTGCTTTGATGATCATTGACAAACTTTACATCTCTAAAAAATTCTCTAAAGAAAAGGACTTTCACTTCTACAATGACTTATTCTCGTGGGAAATGTTCTTCATCTTTATCGGAATTGAAAATCTAATAAAAATTATCTCAATATTCACAGCATCTAATCCTGAAATTACTTTTATGCTACTAAGAATAAGGATTTTGCTTTTATATTTCCCCTTTTGGAATAAATTAATCCATTTAGAGAAGGTAATGAATAAAATTACTTATGAAAGGCATTACTTTGCAGGAATGATTCCATTTTTTATTGTTTTGCTCCTAGCTTTCACAAATATTTCAAATTTCATGTTAATATTGATTTTTTTATGTTCATCACTTACTCCTTATCTATTATTGGTCTACTTTCTTAAAAATACGGGATTTACTATAACTAAAACCTTAAAAATTATGATTGGGATATTATTTATTGGATTTGGATGTGTTTTGAGACCAGAAATATTAGTTGACCACCTTGGAATTACTGAAATAATAGCTCTGACTAATATTACAGCCCCTATTTCTCTAATTCTAGGAACATTATTAATTTTCGATAGTTTCCGAAAAGAAATTCTTATTAATAGGTTCTAAGTTTATGTCCTAAAATAAAAAAATTAAAGCTTTTATTCGATTGGTTCATGCTTCATTTTTGCGAGATCTTCATTTAGTTTTCTATAATGTTCATCCATATCTTCAATTCCTAAAGCTTTAAGTCGATCTTCAAACTCTCCCATATCTCTATCTATTATACTTTTACTCAATAAGCCACCATCCACTAATAACGCATGCCCACTTACAAAACTCGATTCATCACTTGCTAACCATAAAACCGCTTTAGCAATGTCTTCAGGGAGACCTGCTCTTTTAATTGGTTGTAATTGAGAAAAAAAAGTCGCTTTAAGCATATTACTTAATCTATCTGCCCAATCTTGAGGGAATCCTAATCCTCTTCCAAAAATTGCTGTTGCAATTCCCCCTGGTGCTACACAATTCACGCGAATATTAAATTCCCCTAATTCCATCGCAACCGTATGGGTTAAATGAATTATCGCTGCTTTAGCTGTACTGTAAGCATGAGGACCAAAACCAGTTCTCATCCCCGCTACACTGGCAGTGCTTATTATATTCCCATAGCCTTGTTTTTTCATTATGGGAACAGCATTTTTCATACCAAGAAAGACGCTCCTCAACATGACCTCCATTGTTACATCCCATGCGTCCGTCGGGATCTCATCAATTGGTCCTCCAACACCCCCAAATCCCGCGTTGTTAAACATGATATCGAGTTTTTCGAATTTTTCAACTGCGAGTTCAATTAATGTTTTAATATGGTCTTCACTTCGAACATTCGCATGCTGATATATCGCATTAGGTCCTAACTCATCAGCTAGAGCTTTTCCTAAATCATCTTGTATATCTCCAAGAACCACACGAGCGCCTTCTTTTATAAAAAGTTTGGCAGTAGCTTTACCAATACCACTGGCACATCCAGTTATAACAGCTACTTTTCCATCGATTTTTCCCACTAATTTTTCACCTATAGATTAATAATTAATTATGAATATATTTTGATTTCAAGAGTAAATAAGCCTTACTTTTTTCAAATCCTATCTGATGAATAAAGTTAAAGCCTACCATATCTATGGAATTATATCTAAACAAAAATATGACAAAAAAAATAGAGCTATCGATTTTATTGATGAGGTGTTGTCTATAAGTATAAAAAACCGTATAATATAGGATACTTCTTTTTGATGATTCATAATTATTACCTAATTCCACCAGTTTTGAAATTTCACGCATTGGTAGATCTTCTTTGGCTTTTCCGTCGCTCGCAATAATCCCTCGATGTATTGTATTGTTAGCAAATAATTATATAAGGTTAAATAACTAATTTTATAGTAGTGACTAATCATGAGTAATATTACTAAGAAAGATTTACATGACCTCATCGAAAGAATGCCAGAGGATTTTTCATTAGAAGATTTACAGTATCGTCTTTTTGTCCTTCAAAAATTAGAAAACGCGGAAAATCAATTAAAACACGGGATTAAAACTTCTTCTCTCGACGAGATGAGAGAATTAGCAAAAAAATGGCGTGGAGAGAAAGAGCAAAAGATTGAAGAAAATTTTAGTTAATAACAATATGAAAACTCAAGCTGTATATCCTGAAAAATGGTTGAAATTCAATTCCACCCTATTGCTCAAGAAGATATTAAAGATCTATATGATTATTTTTCCCGTTTCTCCTTACAATACGCAGATTCTTTCGTTGAAGGTCTTTATGAGCGTATAGAGGATTTAAAGAGATTCCCACAAATGGGAAAAGAATATCCTGAAAATAATAAATATCGCCAATTAATTTATCAAAACTATAGAATCCTTTATATTTATAAAGAGGAAGAAAATAAAATCATTATAATGATTGTTGTACATTGTTCTAGGCATTTAAGACTTTAGACTTTAAAATTTAATTAAATATTAGATTTAGAATCAAGCCATAATATTTTTCCAATAAGTTTCTACATTTATTTACGATATTCTGATTTTGAACTTTGTTCCCTATGAACTCCATAAAACTCAAGCTGTATATCATACCTATAAAAAGATTGCTTTTACCATACAACAATTTGATTCTTCTTTCTATTTCAGCTTTTTGTTCTGCCTCTAATGATCTATTTTTCATTATGAAATCGATTAACTGAAGAATCGTTGCATTAAAGCATTTATCATGGACTTCCATTAAACTTTCTCCTACGATCACGGTTAGGATTATTCCACGACTCATGTCTGAGCCTAAATTATCTTTATAATCTTTGAATTTATCCAAAATGGCTTTTTTAGGTATTTGAAAAATGTTTTCATTAAAATATTCCAAATATTGGTCAGGTTGCCCCATCTCAACCAATTCGATCGTTTTAGTAATGAGGGAATAAAAATTTTCAATAGCATTACCAGCACCCTCGATGTGCTCGAATATATCTTTTGTGCGCCCGTATATGTCATCTCCTCCATAATAAAATTGTTGATATAACAAGTAACGTACCATGTCGTCAGGGTCGATTTTTACTGTTGGTTTGATAGGCATTGTATATTAATAAATAATAGAAAAAACTCCCTTATATTTGAAATCTAAAAAACTGTAATATGAGAAAATTCAAATCCAAGGCTTTTTTTGTTAGGTATCTTTGGAATTTCTAATTATCTCACAGGAATCATGCTAATATTAATAGGGTTTAAGACTCGGCATTTAGTTCCAATTATGCTTCCAATAATTCCAGTATCTACCTATTAGGAACTTTAATATTTGCGAGGGTGACAACTCCATCTGCTCAGTTAGGGGGTGGACCATACATTTTAATATACTTCCTTGTATGTATTATAACATTCATAGCAATATAAGCGATGAAAATTAAGAAAAAAAACATTCCTAAATGAATTCGGATATCACGTCAATTTTCAAAAGATTTTTGACAGATGATCTAATTATCCATATAGATCTCAGTTCCCGCTTCTCCATTTAGAGCACCTATTATTTTATTAATGGATGTAATTATCGCTCTTTCTCCTCCGGTTTCTAAAAAGTTAATTACTGCTTGTATTTTTGGGCCCATGCTTCCTACAGGAAAATATCCTTCCTCTAAATATTTTTTTGCGTCTGAAACTGACAACTTATTTAAATCTCTCTGATCAGGGGTTCCATAATTGAGCGCAACTTTTTCTACATCTGTAGCAATCAACAGAATGTCTGCTCCAACCTGTTCACCTAATTTAGAACTTGCAAGATCTTTATCGATCACAGCTTCAACACCGTATAACCTGTGTTTTTCCTTAATCACCGGAATTCCACCGCCACCACAAGCAATTACAATCCAACTCCCAAGTTCCATCAGTTTTTTAATTTCACGCCATTGGTAAATTTTTTTAGGCTTAGGTGAGGGAACTACTCGACGGTAACCTTTCGCTGTTTTAACATAGCCTGGTTTAGGCACGGAATAAGCAGGTCCGATTGGTTTAGTAGGATTCATAAACGCGGGGTCTTCAGCTTCAACCTTTACATAAGTAAGCACTGTTAAAAATAGTTTTTCTTCGTCAAGCCCTATTCTCATCAATTCCTCATCTAAAGTTGACTCAATCATGTATCCAATTTGACCTTGTGTTTCAGCTACTAAAATTTGTAGCGGCCTTTTTGTTACTGCCATCGTCGCTTCTTGTTGCAGTAGGAGGTTTCCTACTTGAGGACCATTACCATGAGTAATAATGATATTGTAATCTTTTGCCAATTCCGCAATTTGGCTTAGTGGAATCCTTAAATTCCGAAATTGTTCTTCGGTTGTACCTTCTTCGCCAAATTTAATTAGAGCATTTCCGCCAAGTGCAACGATTAATGTTTTCAAACTTAAACATCTAATTTTAAGATAATTAACATAAATGGAAAAAATAATAATATCTAACTTCTTATTTAAAATTTGTCTCGTAGAAAGAGTATAATTAACAATTATCGTTTTATTTTCTAAACTCTAAATATTCCCTTTATTTGACTTTAATCACTTTCTCTTTTACTTTTTTCACTTTTATATCTTTTTCCTTTTTTTTTTTCTTTTCTTTGGGAATAGGCACGTTCAAATCCTTATGTTTTTCATATAAATGTTCTATAATTGCGTTAAAAGCTCTTACCACACCTTTTCCTGTTTTTGCAGAAGTTATATAATATCCTAGAAAGTTTTGTTTATTTACGACTGCTTCTATCTCACTTAAATTTAAATTATGATCATCTATTAAATCAACTTTATTCGCGATTAGCACTATTGGAATATCTCCACAGAATTTCTTTATATCCTCATGCCATTTTAGTATGTTTTCAAAGCTCCTCTCACCTAAATTTGTCTCTTCAAGGCTATACACAAGAATTCCTGCATTACTTTCTTTATAAAAGGAAGGACGTAGAAAAAGGAAATCATCTTGTCCTGCAATATCCCAGAATAGGAGTCTAATTTTTGCCCCCTTAAATTTTTTGCGGTATTTAAAGAATTGAGCACCGATTGTTTTAACATAATCTGTCTTGAACGTCCCTTCTGTAAATTTTTTAATTAAAGAAGTTTTACCGACTCCTCCATCCCCTATAATTGTAACTTTGAAACCGTATTTTTGAATATCTCTCATTATAGTCTTCGCAAAAATCAAATGAATTTATTTTCTTTAAAAGAAGATTAGATTTTTATTAATATATAATTTTTGGATAATATTATCAAAAGAGAACTAATTGATGAGTAAAATAAGCATTTGAAATTCTAGTAGTATAAGTTTTACTTCGAAATCATATTTTTTACTTAAGAATTTTCGGCGAAGTTCGAATCTATCGGAAAATTTAATTTATAAAAAAAACTACTAGTTTTATATTAGAACAGTGGTAAAAGGTGTTAATACAATAATTATGAGTAGCATAATATATCCCCCTGAAAAGATAATTAGCCCTATAAAAAAAGATTTTGAATTCATAATTCTATGGATGCTCTCCAATAATGACTCGTGTGAATGGTCTAACTTTACTGGTCCTCCATTGGAGTTTCGCCTATCTACTCTATCAAAATATTTATCAATTTTAAAGAGTAAAGGGTATGTTGATAATTATGCTAGAGGGCATTATAAGATAACACCCGAAGGTAAAAAGCGATTTCATGAAAAATCTAAAGAAACTGAGAAGAAAAAGAAATTAAATTATCCTCCAAAAATAATTACAAGGAGGAGAAACTATGATCACTGGATTCTCTGGATGGTTTTCAATAATAACTATTGCAGGTGGTCTGATTTTCTTGAAGAACCTCTTTCTATTAATCAATCATCTTTATCAAAAAATTTAAATCTCTTAATTGATCAGAATTTTATAAAAAAAGAGGATAAGGAATATCGGATTACCAGATCAGGTAAAGCAGAGTATTCAAATATGTTACAAATTTATGATTTAGACAGACAGTCGATTTTGAATGGAGAAACTAAAAGGATTGAAGACGTTACAAAAAAAACCAGAAAATTTTTCACTAAATACAGAATTGAAGATGAAGATCTCCAGTTTAGATATCTCAGTAATATCCTAAAATTAGATTATAGTAGGGTTGAGGTTGTGTTGACTGATGAGGAAGATTTTGATAAAATTGTGCTCTTTATCTCAATGAACCATCCTAATCACTATCCTGAGTATATTTCCTTCAAAGATTTTTCAGACGAATATGAAATCAAAAAGTCAAAACTAGAATATTATGTAGATGAAATTATAGACAATAACAAATTTGCTATAAAATACTTCAAATTAGGAATCTCGGCAGATAATTATTATTACTTTCAAGAAAATGAACGATTAGAGATCATGTTTCGAGCGATTACTGAAGATTATATTGCTAAATTTACTTATTTAAGCAAGTTGTTCTCAAAAACAGTAGACCTAACTTCCACTTTAGATCATATCTTAGCTGATGTTTGCGAAATCATATTTAATAACGGTTTAAAAGATTCACTGAAAGAGTTTTTACCAGAATACATAAATTATTTGGCATATAAAATCGAGGCTAAAAGAGAATTTAAAAAAGCAGAAGATAAACTGGAAGGAATAATATGGCAAGATATACCAGAAATATTTCAATCACAAAATGTGGAGGCATTCAAAGGTCAATTTGAAGAACAAATTAAAAGACTTGACACGGAAATTAAAAAGAATCTAAAAAATCTTGATTTATATAATTCGAAATTAACAATATTAATATACTATAATCAGTATGATGATGCCTTGAGTTTATTAGATGAGATGATCGCTATTTTTCCTGAAAGAGAATTGGATATAAAAATGAAGAAAGCCTCAGTTCTAAAGAGCATGAAAGCTCTTGGAGTGGGTTTAGAGATTATCAATGAATTAATTGGAAAATTTCCCGAAAATAATGATCTACTTAATTTTAAAGCCTATTGGCTTCAATATTTAGGAAGAAGAGAAGAAGCTCAGGACCTTATTCAAGATCTCGTTGATCATATTCCTGATAATGCAATGTATCATGATACTTATGGAGAAATTCTCATGTATTTTGAAGACTATGGAGAAGCTGCCAAAGAATTTCAACGAACATTAGAATTAGCGAGTGATGATTGGTATATTTATCAGACTTTTATTAAGTTAGGAATATGTTATTTTGAACTTGAAAAGAATGATTTAGCAAGTGATAATATTTTAAAAGGAATGGAACTATCAAATGACCCGTTGTTTGATCTTGATACAAAACAAAAATGGATTAAGCTTGCCGAGTTTTATCTTAACCAAATTGAATTATTTCTTTAAAAGTTTATATAATTTCTAAAATTTATTGCGTAAAAAAAGCATGATTGCTTTTTGAATATGTAACCTATTTTCAGCTTGATCGAACACGATTGATTGGGGCCCATCAATCACATCCGTAGTTTGCTCATATTCTCTCATTGCTGGTAAGCAATTCATGAAGATTGCATCAGATTTCGCAGCTTCCATAACAGGCAAAGTTACTTGATAAGGCATAAAAACTTTTTTTCGTTCTTCTTCTTGTTCTTGTGGTATTCCATAGCTCATCCAACTATCGGTATAGATAACATCCGCGTTTCTTGCTGCTTCTATGGCCTCATGAACTACTTTTACATTAGCCCCTGTGTGTTCAGAAAGTTTAGCTACTTCATCTAATACGATTTGTTCTGGGGAATATCTAGGGCCATTTGGACAAGCCACATCCATACTCCATCCAAACATAGCAGACATTCTCATAAGGTCATAAGTTACGTTATTATATGCATCACCAAAATATGAAAGCTTCATGCTATCCAACTGACCTAATTTTTCTTTAATAGTCTGAAAGTCTCCGAGAATCTGGCATGGGTGAGCAAAATCATCTAGCATATTAATTACAGGAACATCAGCATATTTAGCAAGATCCCAAATATCTTGCCTCTTAAAAACCCGAGCAGCAATTATATTCACAAATCTTGAAGCTACCTTAGCAGTATCACTAATATTTTCTTTCTTTCCGAGAGGCGAATCTTTTATAGAATAAAATATCGCATGCCCTCCTAATTGTTGCATTCCAGTTTCAAAAGATATTCGAGTTCTTAAGGATGGTTTTTCAAATAACATTAAGAGAGTTTCACCTCTAAGTAAAGAACTAAAATTCTCAGGTTTAGCTTTTAATTCTATAGCTGTATTAATTATCTTTAGGCATTCTTCTTTAGAAAAATCTGTGATCTTTAATAGATGTCGTACCATTTCTAATTCCTTTCTAAAATTAATAATATCAATTAAATAGTAAAATACAAGATCAAATAAAATTTATGATGGTTCTCTATTTTTTATGTCTTAGTCAAATTTTTTTCTATTCAATAATAAATAGAATTTACATTGTAAATTCCTGCATTAGTGAAGGTAGAACAATTTTTTCTCCTTTTTCTTCTATAATTTTGACCCTCTCCCTCAATATTAAATAGATTGTCCTGGCTTGATGTTGTCGAGTTTGTTCGTAATTATTCTTGTTAAGGACAACCCATTCATAAAGTGAGGAAGATTTAAATGAATTTAAATTGTATAAATGGGCTTTCTCTTTTATTTCAGGAGATTTTCGTACCAATTCATGAATAACTGGTCTACAGGTTATTATAATTCGTGCATTGTTCGAAGGACAAAATTGTGGAGTTTTTCAAGGAGTTTTTCTGGATTTGTGTTTTTGCTAAGACCATCCAAAAGAATAACAGCTTTCCCGGATTTAATAACCATTTTGAAGTTCTCTAAATACCTGTCCTTTGTATTAGGTAATAAATAATCGTAAAACCGATGAAAAAGATCACGGGAATCATCTTTCAAATTTTCAGCATCTATGAAGAATGGAATAAAACTTGCAAGAGGTTCTTGATGAAGAATGTCATGTTTCAAAGAAAATAGAAAAATTGATTTCCCTGAATGCGGTGGTGCTGTTACTACATTAACTGAACCTCGATTAATAGGGTCAAACAAAATAAATTTGAAGATCCGATAACTGATCAAGGGGAGCTTCTTTTCACTCTTCTCCTCTTCTTTATAGACTTCTGTAACATCTCTAAGTTCAGGTTCAACATAAGATGATTTGTTAAATTTAAACGTTTTGCGCATTTCATTTCGAAATTCTAAAATAGGGTCAGATTCCTTAAATTTTGCTTTCTTTCCTGTTATTTTATGGTACAAATCTTCGCAAAACATTCGAAAATTAGGAATAAATCGTACTCCTCGACTTGATTGTATGTCAGCAACAATATTTTCAATTTTATCAAAAACGGGCATAATACGTTTTTGAAATGCTTTTGCCATACCTATCTCCTCGAGGACAGGAACTGAACCTTTCGAATTATATGTAAATAGAACCACTACTAAATCACTTATTTTAATATTGTTCCTCATGTAATCATCAAATGACTCCCCTCCTTTAGTATCTCGTGCCCAATAATAAACTCGTTTAATATCATCTTGAAATTCTAAAAAGTTAACAATTTCTTCGATTTTATAATCAGCCGCGTCACTACTTGAATAGCTCAAAAATATTTTCATAATTTATCCCCTTAAAACATGTAATTTTTAAGAAATTAATTAATTTAGTCAAAAAATATTTAACAATAACCTAATAATGTACTTATCTTTTTTAATATCTTATTTTAATTCTTCTTCTCTCCCAAAATCGCGATTATGAGAAAAAGTCTCTAAAATTTCTCTATCTCTTGAATTTATCTTATCTGTTAAGAGACGAGAGAGAAGTTCTCCTAATCCCGGCCCTAACATAAATCCCTGACCACACATACCAACAGCATTAATATACCCTTCGATTTCATCAACTTTTCCAACGATCGGATTTCCATCGGGGGTCATAGGATAGAGCCCACGCCATGTTCGTCTTACTTTTATATTTCTCAAACGCGGTAACAGCTGTACCATTCTTTTTGAAATTTGTGGCAAAAAAGCGCTTGTTTCACGCCGATCTAATCCAGGTAAACTTGGATTTGGAGTTAAACAAAACAAAATCTTTCCTTCTTTATTTTGATAGAAATAGTAGTTTAATGAGTTCCCAAATTTCGTATCAATATTCGGTCTTATATCTACAACCATTGGTGAAAAGAATTTTTTTACAGGTTCGGTTATTCCTGCTTCATGTGAGTCTGGTTTTATTGGAGTCGGAAGGTTAACCATATCACCAATTTCACTCGCTTGTCCCCCAGCGCAATTAATAACATTTCTTGTTCGATATTTGCCTTTTGTCGTTTTAATACCAACAATCTGCCGTTTTTCTGTGAGAATATCAATTACTTTTTCATTAAATTTATAATCACAACCAAAATTTCGAGATTGACGAAAAAATGAATGCAAGGCTAGTAGAGGTGAAGCATTCCCATCTTCAGGGCTAAATGTACCACCTAAAAGGCCCTCATTATTTATACCTGGGATGAGTTCCTGTATCTGCTCAGTATTTATAAAGTTGATATTTAAACCAAAGCCTTTCTGAAGGTTAACTGTCTCTTTCAATAGTTTTTCATGTTCCTCTGTATAGGCTAGAAAAGTATATCCTCCTTGTTCCCACCAAATATCCTCACCATAGTTTTCTTTCCATTTTGAGAAAATCTCAATAGAGCGTTGGCAGATCCATATCTTCCCTTTATGTGAATGAGTTGCTCTTATGCCCCCAATAGCATGTTTGTTATCAGCTTGAGCAACGGATGGTAGAGAATCAATTACTAATGTATTTAATCCATCATTTGCGGTAGCTAATGCAGTTGGAACGCCTATACTTCCAGCTCCTATGATGATAACGTCGTATTCCCCCAAAATTATTTACCTCCTTTCTTTGTTTTTATTCCCGCGAATGCTCCCATAGGAACTTCTACAAATAACGGTCGTTTAGTGCCTGGAATAATATCTTCTTGTTTTATCCCTTCTTCTCGGAAAATTCTATTAATTAGCGAGGTACAAGTTTTTCCTCCACAAGCTCCCATCCCAGCCTTAGTTAATGCTTTCAATTCGTTAAAGTCATATACTCCATTACGAATCCATTTACGTATCTCCCCTACCGAAACTCTTTCGCATCTACACACTATAATATCATCATCGGTGTATGGTTGCTGATAAAGGTCTATTTCCTCAGTATAACCTGATTTTATAAGTTTAATACCAACTGCAATCTTAGCAATTTCTGAAGGCAATTTAACTGAAACTAATTGAGTTTTGGGAAATTCTTTAAGAAATCGTGCTCGAGTAACTTCAAACTCTCCTAATTCCCCATCATTACTAACAACCATGACTGTTCGACTAATTTCAATCTTTTCAGAAGTTAATTCTAAAGGAAAAGTAACTACTGGAGATTTTTTGTCTTTTCTGTAATCAACTAAAGTGATAGCTAATCCTGGACAAACTGCTACGCATTTTCCACAGCCAATACAATCTTGATCATCGATAAAATATGGTAATTGGGTAATCAAATCGTCAACTGTTTTGATTTGCTGCTGAGGACACACACTCGCACAGGGATTGCACGGTATTTCTTGATTACAATGAAATAGTGGAAATATTCCTTCTTCTTTTCCTATCACTTCTGTCTGAACAGGATCTGGAGGTTTTGCTTTCATTAAATTAGAAAAATCTTCTAACTCTTCAAGATTCTCTGAAATTGGAATCCCAATTTCTTTTAAGATTTTTAATGCTTCAATTCTGCCCGTAAAGATTGCTGCAGAAGCTTCAGCGATTTCTTGGGCGTCACCCGCAATCCATACTCTGATATTAAATTGCTGCGCTTTATGGTAAAACTCATCGACAGGATCTAATCCGACTGCGATTAATAGAGTATCACAAGCAAATGTTTTTTTGGATCCTGGTTCGATGTCCCAGTTATCCGTTAGTTTCCCAATAGTAATGGATTCAAGTTTATCTTGCCCGTTTGCGGATATCACCGTATGGTTCGTATAGATAGGAACGCCTAATCGTTTTAATTTGTCTTCATGAACTTTATATCCTCCACATTGGGATAATGCTTCAACTAAACCTACAACATTTATCCCCGCTTGTATCGCGTGATATCCTGCTATTAACCCGACATTACCTCCTCCAACAATGAATACATTTTCCGCTGCTTTTATCAAATCTCGATTTACCAAGGTTTGAAAAGCCCCAGCGCCATACACTCCAGGAAGCGTGTTTCCGGGAAATACTAGCATCTTTTCTCGGGCGCCAGTTGCAATTAATAAGTACTTAGGTTTAATCAAAACATATTCATTCATGTTTTTTATAATTCCAACTAACTCATCACTAAAAATCGCTATAACTATACTATTTACCCAAATCTTTACCGAATCAAGATTAGATACTATATTTCCGAGAATATTTCCTATCTCTATACCGCGTGTGCCCGCATATACATCTTCTTGAGAACCAAAAAATTTATGAGTTTGAAGTACTAATTTTCCACCTAATCTTGATTTATCGTCGACTAAAATAACATTAATATTATTTTCTCCTAAAATTTTTGTAGCAGAAAGTCCTGCGGGACCTCCTCCAATTACAAGAACATCAGTGTTTATTATATTTATATCTCTATCTTCAACACAATCATCTTCCGAAGGTAATTCGGGTAATCCATTACAACTCTCAATTGCCATACCTTCAGTTAATGGCGTCATACATGCTTTAACTGGAACTCCATTGGCGATTACATTACACTGTGAACACTGGCCATTCGCACAAAATAATCCCTGAGGGCTGCCATCTTTTACATGATGACCAAAAATTTTAATTTTATTTAAAAACAGAGCAGAAGATATAACCATTCCCTCAAATCCATGTAGAGGTTTCCCGTCAAATTTAAATTCTATATTCTGCTTATCGGGAATCTCCAGAATGGGGTGTTTGGTTATGTTTTCCATCTAGAATCAAGTTAAATAATCTGTTTTTATTGATATTATTGATAAGGAGTTATAATATCAATTATTTTATGAAAATCGATTCCTAACTTTTTTAC
>JAHLWT010000017.1 GCA_019057775.1 Promethearchaeota archaeon | reverse complement strand
TCTTAAACATTTCATAATTCTTCGTTGCAACAGAATTAAAAGCTTTAAGGTCTCCTGTTCTCTTTCCTACGCTTCCACAACACACTTCATGTTCTCCGAAAACAGAAAAGTTTATATCTAATTTATTTAGAATCTTGGCTGTATTTACCGCTACATCCTCAATATCTGGAGTTAAAGCAGCTGTACATCCAACAAAATAAAGAATTTCTGCTTGTTCGGTATTTGCATCTTTTACTTTGAAATCTAGCTTCTCTAACCATTTGCTTTTAAGTTTGTTGTCTCTTTCATAAGGATTTAAGAGTTCAACCATCGCTTTATTCATCGGAATATGCGCTTCTAATCCACATCCTGCATCAACTAATTCAGCTCGCAAAGCTTCATACATAGCAACATTATCCATATCATAAGCACATGCTTCTGTGCATGCATTGCATGTAGGACACTGAAATATAACGTCGGCCATTTCTTTACTTAATTCTAATTTACCCTGCCATAGAGAACGAATGATTTGCATTTTTCCTCGAGCAAAAAAAGGTTCAAAACCAGATGTATGCTCCCTTGCAACACATACTCCCCATTTCGGTGGAGATGCCGTGTAATCAGTTTGTTCTCTACAATCACCGCAGGCTATGCATTGTAATACAGTCGGGCCTACTTTAGCTAAATGCTTAAATTTTTCTTCTAGTTTGTGTTCTGTCATTTTTGCTTCCCTATTCCTCATCTTTTACTAAATATTTCGTTATATCGTCTTCATAACTATGCATATGGAATTTATTTGGACTCAAAAGAAAGTTTGGATCTACAGTTTTTTTCATATCCTTGAAAAATTGCCTATATTCTGGTGTATATGCATCGGCTTCCACAATTGACTGTGAAATTGATTCACCAAGCCAGTAATGAACTGCTCCATAACGTACCTGATATCTGGTTTTCTTATGCCACATATTCATGTTCTTTTCTCGCGCTTCATCAGTATTATCACCGGTAAATCCACCTAACACAACAAAATTTCCATTCGGCAGAAGGTATTGCATTGTAGCAAATGTTCCGGGGGGCCACGCATTTCCATCAGGAAATTCATCTTTATTCTTTATATCAAAATCAATAACCTTTCTATATACCTGCCCCATGTTTGAAATCGGTACTTTATGGCATGTGACCATTGAGATATTTGAGGGTGAAGGAGATATTGAGGCTTGAAAGAAATGGAAGTTTCCTTTTAAATTGTAATTCCATTCTAGTCCTTCTGCACTACCAGCAGGGTTAGGAAGGAGGGTGGTCATTTTATCTTTTGACATAATCTTCTCGAGATTTTCAAGATGAACATCCAAAATTCGTTGATCCGTTGCTTCCAAGGTTATCTGGAATAAAGGACCTTTTATCCTTATTCTTTTACCCTCCGCTGTTCTTAATTGACCTGCGGTCATTTGTACGATAATTTGAGGTAATACCATGAAATCACGTAATCCATCTCCAATATTGTTCCTTACCTCATGTGCTAATTTAAATACATTATTGTAATCACCATTGTTCAGAAGATAATTTCTACTTGCTTTAAATGGGGGATCCCGCCATAATCTTAGGTAAGCTTTGGTTTTAATGCCCATCGTACCAACATCTCCCATAAAAAGTCCTGTAAAATCAGGAGATACACCATATCGACAAAAAGGTTTGGCATACTTATTTGCTGCTGCTCCAGTTTTAATGATCGTACCCGAAGGTCCTGGGAGAACTACCTCAACACCTAAGCAGATATCTGGAACTAAACCATATTTAGTCGATCCACCTCCTGCAGTACTATTTGAAAGACCTCCTCCAATAGTCGCTGCATATCCACTCCCTGGGCCAATGCAACCTGTTGTATACCCGGTAGGATGTAGTTGTGATACCAAATCACCCCATGTAATACCACATTCAACTACAATGTAATAATCATCCTTGTTCACTTCCAAAATTTTATTCATCCTTGTGAGATCTAATAAAATTCCCCCTTGAGTTGCGGCACCTCCTACAAGATCAGCACCACCACCTCTTGGAACCATGTGAATTTTATATTTATTGGCAATCTTCACGATATCTGAGACTTCTTCTGTCGTTTCTGGTCTTACAATTATATCAGCCCATCTATCTGGAAAAGCGGGGTCTACATTCCTTGAATACGCTGCTTTCATAAAATCTTTATCGGAAATATAATCAGGTCCAATAATATCTTCAATTTCTTTATATGCATTCTTAACTTTTGACATTTTGATAACCTAAATTTTGATTTTAATTAAATTATGTAATTTATTTGTAATTTTAAATTTTAACTTATTTTTGTTATAGAGAGATGAGATATAATTATATTCTTATCTCCTTAACTATTGTTTTGCAGTTTTATTTAATAAATCAATAGATATTATGAATTAATTTGCCATTTTCATAAATAAAACTTGCTAATGAGATCAATATAAATGACAAGACTACAATTAAGTAAAATTCTGTAGAATTCTTTTACGGAAATTATAAAATACTTAGATTATTTATTATCAATAACATTAGCGAATTAAAAGGACATGAAAGAACGGGATATTTTAATTAAATCCGAAAAAAAAGAGTTCTCTGGAAACAAGTTTTCCATTATAGCTTCCATTTTATTTTCGAGTTTGGCTGGTTACGCCTATTTTGCATTTCTACCTCTATTCTTAAATTCACAGGGATTTTCTGCTGGTGAAATAATATTTATCTTAGCATGGATGGGAGTGGGTTTAGCAATGTTTTCGTGGTTCTTTGGAAGAATGAGTGATAAAAAAGGTCGACGAAAAATATTTTTTATAGTCGCTCTCTGTTTTCAAATAATAGTATTGTCATTGTTAAATCTGAGTAATCATATTTTTTATCATTGTGTTTTTAATTTTTTAAGAGGTTTATTATTAGGAATGAGTATTCCTACATCCAATGCCTTATTCACGGACATCGTGGAAAAAACTAATAAAAAGAATGAAATAAAAGTAAGCATTGAAAACCCTGAGATCACTGGGACGCAATTATCTCTACTCAGCACAACAAAGAGTACTGGGTGGGCTATTGGAGTCTTACTTTCAGGTTCGATAATTAGTATCTTTGGCGTAGATTCACTGGTATTCTTTTTAATAATATCAACAACAATTTCGTTATTTTTTGCTTTGCCAGTGCAAGATGTAAAAAACGGAGAACTGGCTATAATGGAGAATAATAGCGAAACTTTTAAGGGTGAAAGAGACCCTATGCATGAATTAGAGAGAGGGAATAACAGTGGTATAAGAAACAGAGCTAATGTTAAATTTATTCTTTTCATTAGTGTCTTTTTCCGTCAGTTTGGATTAATAGCATTTCTGCAAATAATAAGTCTCTTATTAATTGACGCAGGTATATCTATAGAACTTGTTGGAATTGTTATTGCTATTAACCCAATTTGTCAAGCCATAGCTATGGTTTTTAACGGCAGGTTTATTGATAAACCAAAAATTTCAGAACGATTGATGCTTGCGGTTGGTTTCAGCTTATCAAGTCTAACGCTGCTTTGCTACGCGGGAGGTTCTGCTACAGGAAATATTATATTTTTCATATTAGGGCAGATTTGCCTTGGTTTTGCCTGGGGATGCATATATACGGGAGCGTTGAAATATATAGTGAACAGAGCACCAATGGATAGGGCTTTTTATATGGGCATTTGGACTGGAAATCTTCAAATTGCCAAAATTATATCATACCAAGTATTCGCTTTTTTGTGGATTATTTATTCTCCCGTATTGGTGTTACCATTTGCTGCATTATTTCCACTTCTCGGAGTATTACTAATATTTTGGTTGTAATTTTAATGTAGATTCTTTTCCTAATTTACTGCAACAAATTACGTACGTAAAGTAAATATTTTTAAATCAAAAAAAATTACTCCACCAAATTACGTACGTATAATAAGATGTTATGGTTGATTAAATGACAATAGCAAAAGGTAAAATAACTAGTAAGAAATCTGGGAATGGTGGATATAAAAGCATGTGGATTTATATTCCCAGTAAAATCTATAAAAATGATTCATTTCCCTTCAGTGAGAATGAAGAAGTCTTAATAGAAATAGAAGAAAATTCAATAATCATAAGTAAAAATGACGAAAGATCCAAAATCCTCAAAGATTTTGGAGTTGAAAATGCTACTCTGCCAAAATTGTTAGAGATAAAAGCTTCAGTGAATAAAGATCGCCCATTTCTCTACTTTAAGGATCAAGTTTTTTCATTTTTAGACATGAATCAAAAATCTAATCAAATAGCTCATGGAATTATAAACGTAGTTAATGACCTAGAATTAAAAAACCCCAAGATCGCAGTTTTGATGAATAATTGCCCTGAATATCTTTTTAGTTGGTTTGGATTGGCCAAAGCAGGATGTGTTCTTGTTCCTATTGATAAATCGTTAAAGCCTGATTTATTAGAACATGTGTTAAGCAATAGTGATACTGAAATTTTAATATTAGATTACGAGTTTTTCAAAGATTTTGAATTAATTAGTCAGAATTTATCAAAAATAAAGAGAGTGTTTATTAGAAATGCTCCAAAAGATTTCAGTTATAATCTTATGTATCAACCATTCGAATCACTTATCACATTAAACTTCGAAGACCCAAATGTTAATATCTATGATCAAGATCCTGTTTGGATCCAATATACTGAGGGGAGTACTGGGAAACCTAAAGGAGTTATATACAGAAACATTATTTTAGCTGGGATCAATCTTGGATATGAATTAAGAGAATTAGGTTTAAAAAAAGGATCTAAAATTTATTGTCCAAGCCCATTATCTCATGCTTCTACTCATTTTTATACCATTTTACCTTCTCTTTTCTATGACAATTCAGTAATAATTACAGAGAATTTTCATCCTTCAACTTTTTGGGAGGATATTGAACATTATAAGCCTACCCATTTTTCTTATTTTGGAGGTTATTTAACCGAATTATTATATCAAAAACCCAAGAATCGGGTTCATACAATTGAATTTGCTTATGGCTTTGGAGCAAAGGTTGATATTTGGAATGCTTTTGAAAAAAGGTTTGGAGTGCGATTAATTGAATTCTGGTCTCAGGTTGAGGGGGTTGGAATAACCATGAATAAAGTAGGTTCTAATGGGGGAAAACTTGGTTCCATTGGAAAACCACTAGATTCAATTGATATGAGAATTGTAGATCAAGAGAGAAATGAACTCCCTCCAGGGCCTGATAATGTAGGAGAAATTGCAGTTAGAAGAAAAACCCAAGCATTATTTGAATATTATAAAGAACCTGAGAATGGAGACGTGAGAATAGGAGAAAATTATTGGATATATACAGGAGATTATGGATACATGGATTTCGAGGGATTTTTCTATTTTAAAGGAAAAAAAGATGATTACATCTATACTGGAGGAGAGTATGTTTTTACTAGAGACATCGAAAATGCAGCAAATTCTCATCCTTACATAATCGAGACTGCTGTCATTCCATTAAGTAATAATACTAGCTCGAAAATAGAATTAAAGATAACCGTTGTAAAAGTAAAGAATAAAGCGCTTACTCATAAAGAAGTTAGTGATTTTCTATATCATAATTTAGCTTATTTTCAGGTTCCCCGCTATATTGAGTTTAGAGAAGAAATACTCAAAGGACCGAGCACGGAAATATCTAAAAGTATTTTAAAAAAGGAATGGGAGGAAATGAAATCGAGAGCCAATATTTGGGATACTCAAATACAAAATTTTTTGGAATAATAAATTGAACCTTGAACAGAATTTAAAGCTTGATTCATTCGAAGCAGAATAAATGGATTAGACCCGGATTTAAATATCTTTAATATTTAACAGTAATATTCAATTAGATTTTTTAAATAATCTCCAGTTAGTTAAAGACTATTGTTTAAAAATAAAATATAAAAAAAAATAATTAAAAAGTGATGTACACTTTTAATTTTTAAGATTTTAAGATAAATATGATATGTTTATGAAGAATGAGGAAAACTAAAGAAAAGAAATACCAAAAGAGTAATACCGTAAATAACACACAAAATAGGGGGCATATATCCATTAATTGGGGTCGCCAAGGAGGTGTCATATTGGGGTATATTGCTGTACTCTTAGGGTTTTATGGTATTATTGCAAACATTGTAATGGTAGGCGAATATGGGAAGTGGATTTCTTATTTAGATCCAAGAGTGGATAGAACTATTCTCATATGGCCTTATAAAACTTATTTGCAGACTTTCTTTTTACCTGTTCTGTTTTTATTTTTAATATGCTTTCTTTTGACATATAAGGAAGATATCCCTTTATATGGAATTAAAGCTTCAATTTGGTTAATCCCAGTTATCGTAGTTGAGGGATTTCTATTTTATTGGCTTATGTTTGGTCTGTCAACTGAACCTTTTTTGCTGCAGTTTGCCAGAGGAGAGGGTTACTTAAATGTATTTCTATTATTTATTGTTACCATTTCTGGTTCTTTTTCTGGAATGAAAATAAAGCAGTATTCCTCAAAGAAGAAAGAGTTATAATTTAATTCAATTATCAATTACAATATACGAATTTTTCAATTACGATTAATGTTAGAGGAGATGTTATGAAAAGTTTCAATTTTTTTTTATATTTACCAACAAGTATTAGATACAGATGGGGTTGTGAATGAAATTTGTGATTCCATTAAAATTCCAAACTACAAGTTTCATCCAAAAGTGCCCGATCTTGAAGAAATATATGGTCTGCTTAAAAGAAACTATAGAAGGTAGAGATTTAAGCGATCATTCATAAAAGTTTATCGATATCAAGAGGTGTAAAAAAAATGGCCGATAAAGTAATGACTATGAGAGAAGCTATAAAGAAATTAGTTCATGATGATGATTTAGTATTTTTTGGTGGCTTCGGTAATGGGATGACATTTTCCGCTGCTCATGAAATAATTAGACAGAATAAACGAAATCTTAAAGTGACTAAATGTGGGGGCGGAATAATGTTTGACCAATTAATAGGTGCTGGAGTCACAAATCATATAATCACTTCGCATTGCTGGAATGGCACCGGTCCTCAACCAGCATATAATCTAAGGAGGGCTATGGAAAAAGGAATACCTCAGAGAATAATTTACAATGAACAATCGCTATTTATGATAAATATGTCCTTCTTTGCAGGTTACATGGGCATACCTTTTGCACCAATTCGTTCAATTAGAGGAACAGGCATTTATAATCATCCAAAAGAAGTTGGATTAAAAGCAGCAACGGTAAAATGCCCTTTCACCGGTGAAGAAATTTGCGTTGTTCCTGCGATAAGTCCTGATGTTGGTGTAATTCAAGTTCAACGGACAGATAGCGAAGGAAATGCCCAATTGTGGGGATTAATAGGAGACACCAAATATGGGATCAATGCTTGTAAGAGGATTATTGTTGCAACAGAAGAAATTGTAGATAAAAAAGTTATTATGGAATCCCCCGAACGCACAATAATAGGAGCTCATAAAGTTGATGCTGTTGTACTAGAGCCATGGGGTGCTCATCCGAGCAGTTTGCAAGGCTTTTACTACACAGATCTAGAATACAGATTTAATTATGCTAAAGAAACTAAAACTATAGAAGATTGGGAGGACTGGCTTGAAAAGTGGGTAACTGGAGTTGAGAATAGACAGGAATATCTGAAAGTTTTAGGAGAGGATAAAATAAAGTTTCTAAAAGCTAAAAGTATAATACAAGGAGCTGTTGATTATGGGTTCTAAAGATAAAGAATTTTGTACAGAATATACCGGTTTTGAAATGATGTTAGTGTCAGCATGCAGACAGATTAAAAATGATGACATTGTATTTAATGCTTTTCACTGGCCTTTTCTAGCCGTCCACATGGCTAAATTACTCCATTGCCCAGATCTTTTCTCTGTGTTAGAAGTTGGATTATTTCAAGACGAACTACCGAAACCAATTAAAATGCCTTACTCGATTAGTGATCCTGTTTTAGTACCGAATTCATTATTTGTTGGAGACTCTATTGATGCATTATCTATTCTTCAAAGAGGTGAAATAACCGTGGCATTATTGAGTACTTCTATGGTTGATAAATATGGAAACTGTAATACTACTGTAGTCGGTCCATATGAGAAGCCGATTTATCGTTTACCAGGGGGCGGTGGTGCTACCGAAATTGCAGGTATGGCAAAAAGATTAATATGGCTTATAGATGACCATATAAAACGTAGGTTACCCGAGAAATTAGATTTTATTACCGATCCAGGTTATTTAAAGGGATTTGATAGCAGAATAAAAGCTGGTTACCCTCATGATACTGGTCCAGAAGTTATTGTCACACCTTTCTGTATCATGAAGTTTGATCCTGAATCAAAAGAAGCTTACTTGGACGCTCTACATCCAAATATTACGGTAGAACAGGTAAAAGAGAATACAGAATGGGATTTAAAAGTTGCTAAAGAAGTGAAGCAAATTGATCCTCCAACCCTCAAAGAAATCGAAATATGCCGTCAAACTATGAAAGATGCAATTGATCAATATTTTATACTAAAGCCCGAATGGACTATTTATTTAGATAAATGATTCCCATTTCCGCTATAAATTTTCTTAAATTCAAATCCACAATTCATACAAAAGCGTTGAGTAAATCCAGCTGTTTTTTGCCCACATTCAGGACAAAAATTTAACGTACTACCCACTGATATGGGAGTGGACGCAGGTTTCATTACTGTGTATTTTTTCGGTATAATATCTACATCCATTCTTTGTTTTGACCCATGTTTTGAAACTGCATATCCTATTATTGTTATAGCAGAGCCAAGAAACATACCTATTATACCAAAACCGGGGCTGGTAAAAGCCCAAAAACTTATCCCCCCAGACATGTAGAAAACTTCAACAGATATAATCCAAGCTATTGTACTAATGACGATAAGAATTGAGGGTGTTAATCCTCTACTATTGCTAATATTCCCTACTTTCATATCGTTTCTACATTTGTTTGCAGAAGCTTTTAGGAGAGTTGTATAATTTTTATGAATATTATCTTCTACTATGATTAACACTAAGAAAAAAAAAAAAAAAAAAGGAGTAAATTTTAGGACTAAGTAATTGCTGATGCAATGATGTAATCATTGATTAATTCGTCCTGAAATTCATCTATATGAGCAGTGAAGATTATTACCATATCAATTTCATTAACTACAACAATTTTTTGCCCGTTCGCGCCCCCCGCTAAATAGTATGATGGACTCACGCCCCAACTTAGCCACCATAGATATCCATAGACTACTGCGCCTGGATTATCTGTTTGTGAAATTTCGATCCATTCAGGTGAGACTATTTGAGTTCCGTCCCATGTTCCATTGTTAAGACATAAATACCCGATTTTTGCCATATCTTGGGGATACATAGCAAGTCCAGAACTTCCCGGATTCATCGAGAAATTGCTCGCTATATCGCCGTATTGACTCCAATGCAAGCTTTCTTTGGGAATCCCAAGAGGATCAAACAGATATTCTTGAGCAAAATCCCATGTTAATCTTCCAGTTGTCTTGTTTATGATAGCGGATAGCATACTCGTGCCACCGTTGCTATATGAATCCCATGTTACCTCATAAGGCGTTCCTGGGTCGTGTAATAAGGGTATACTGAGTATACGTTGAAGATAATCATATCCATAGGTTGTGTATGGAATCCCGCTAAATTCTCCGATTAATCCTGATTCCATTCTTAAAAGGTTTTCGATTGTAATATCCAATTTCCTTGCATCAAAGCTTGCATTCCATCTTTCCGGAAAGAATTCAAAGAATGTCTGACTAATATTGTCAATGAATCCAAGATCTATCGCAATCCCGATTAATAGTGAAGTTATTGATTTTGTGCACGACCATAAATTGTGTTTTTGGGTATTATTAAAGAGCACCCAAGTGGTGGTAAAATTTTTGTCAGGATTAACCATGTAATCTTTATAGTATTCTTCATATACAAGATAACCATTTTTTATTATCGTTATGCTATCAATATCTATCTCTTCAGAAAGTATGTAAAAATTCATATCATCCAAAATCGCCGAACTCATGTTCTGTTCTTCAGGAGTTGAAGTAATCCATCCATAAGTTGGCCATGGCCAACTAGGTTCTCTACTATCAGTTTGGGTTGGGGGTGAGGTTAGCATAGGGACGACTAAAAATCCTGTGGTAATACCTATTGCAATCACCACAACAATGCCACCAATTTTAACATTTCTTTTCATATAAAATCACTAAAATACTATATTTTATATTAGTATTAATACTATCTTTTTTTTTTATACTTCTTGAGATGATGGTTATTCGAATAATAGAATATTATATTTAAATAGAATGTAGATTAATATATCTAGAACATCTAACTAAAATAAGTAAACAAAAAAAGTGTTATAAAACTATGAAAAAATCAAAAGTTATTATAATTTCTCTTTTAGGAATGCTTTTATTCGTTCCTTTTATGACATCAGCGAGAGCTCAAACCGTAGCTGCAAATGTTTCACTGACAGAAGGAGATTACTTAGTTTGGCAACAGTCTATGGACTATGCAGTTAGAGCAGCATGGGAAGCAGATAATATGACAGCGCACTTCGATGAAGTCTACAACCATACCGGTGATGGCAGTGACATCACGCTACTTTTTAATAGTTGGTCAACTCTCCCATGGACGCGTCCACTATTTGATCTCCCAGTCAATGTTACCTCTATTGGCCCTGTAAATGCCACCACTGGAGAACAAGTAATTAATGTTACACTTGGATATCAACATCCATATGGGGGACTGTTATGGGATGCTACCACTACTTTTTTCAACAATACACCTGATTTAGCGGAAAGCTGGTCTAATGGAAGTCAATTAACTGCCCCAAATTGGGTCGGATATTACCCAGGTGTGCTGGCTGTCTCTCCGGATGTAAACTGGACGGAAATGGCAGAAATATGTGATGCGGGATTGAAATGGGGATTATTGGATGGTGGATTTGATTATAATCTCACAGTAACTGCATTAGCTAATGGAATGTCAATATTAATGCCTGCTAATGAATTTGGTAATAATTCACGGGATATAACTTTGAGTATTATCTATGATTCGGAGGGTCTTCTTGCTCACTACTTCTTTATGTATGGAAGTGATATGTTGGTTGAAATTTGGCTAGAGGACCCCGATGATCCAGTTATAACTGTTACACCGAGTGATGCAACAGTTCCCTTTAATTACACTGGAGAGTCTCTTTCATGGACAGCAACGGATGCGAATCCTGATCTTTACACGATATGGGTGAATATGACCGAAGTCGCATCAGATATCGCGTGGACAAGTGCTACGGCAGTGGTATACAATATTCCAGACGGATTGACAGCCGGTATTCATACTTATAGAATTAATTATGAAGATTATCAGGGAAATAGTGCCAGTGATACCGTTTTGTTCACTGTAGAAGAGGAAGAAGAAGAAGAAGAAACACCTCCAATCCCTGGATTTGAACCATTAATAATTATTGGAACAGGTGCAATTGCGACTCTTGGTTTAATATTTATAATAAAGAAGAGAAAATAAATAGAATAAATAAAATCCATTTTTTTTTTTATTAATTCGGATGGGTTTAATCCCTGATGAAGAGAAAAGCATAAAAAAAAGGTACCACCTTGTAGAAAGAGCAAAAAAAAATCCACTAGAAGAGATAATAACTATCCAAAATGTAAAAGAAATAATTATATTAACTGTAGCTAGGATATTTAGCCAGATTTTAGATGGATTCAAATTAAGGATCTTTTCTAATAGATTACATTTATAATAAGTAAGAGTTATTTTTAAGGTATTTTACCGAAATATCTCTGTGATAATTTTATACAACTTCAACTTTAAAATAGGAGAGAACCGAATCTTTATATTATAAAAATAATAAAAGAAAAAAAAGAGTTTAAAAGGGTAATACAATTAAGGTCGTTCCTATAATCAATCCAATAACAAAAGCAACGAGAATATAAATTAAGAAAGCCAGAACTGTCACTACGATCGCAGAAAGGAATCCGATATTATGACTAACGCTTATGATCAAAAACGTCAAAAATAATGCTATTAGCCATGCAAGCCATCCCAATTCTAAAAACAGAAATGTCAAAGCAAACACGAGTGTTATAAGAAATGCAGTTACGAATACTTGACCAAAATTTGTATGCCTAGCTTTACTGAAGAAACCCAGTGCGATCTTCAAGAAAATTGCCATTAGTAACAACAGTATCAAGTATAATACCAAAAACCACATTATCTCTTCAAATGTGTCTAAAGATTGAAGCCAATCCTCATTGAAAATTTGAAACATCATTTCATTATATCACTTCTAGTAATTTATATTATTTTTGGTTTAGATCGATATATAATAGATCTGAAAAAGCTTTACGCTCCTCTTCAGTAGGAATTTCACCAAATTCCATATGAAAACCTAATTTTTCCATTGTATTCATCATGTGTACTGGTTTCGTCTTCGATTTTATATTTTCATTGAGTTTCTCCCATTGAAGAGGAAAGGTGAAGAGCGGTTCAATTCCCTCTTTTTTAAATTTTTCGACCACGTCATCAAGATCATCAACAATAAATGTAATATTGTGCACATAACTTCCATTTTTCTCTAATAGGTTATACCAACTGCCAAATTCATTATCAATTTTAATCATTGGTTGGATATATTGTAATACTACATTACTCAAATTCACATGTATAACTCGCGAAGCAGGACTGTCTAAGAAGTTAGCAAATTCAATTTCTACTTTTTCAGAACCAAAGACTTCATGTAGCAACTCATATGTTTTCTCTATATCTGGGGTAACAAGTTCAATATGCATCATGGGTGATACTGTACCAATTAATTCATCTCGACCTGTGGCATAGCAAGTTTGCGGGAATATATTAATGCCCTCTTTCACTGGACTATCACCGAACTCTAAATGAAATCCTAGTTTTTCCATAGAATCCATCATAAAAACTTTCTTAACACCAGGTTTTAGCATTTGAGGGGGGATCATTTTTTCCCATTCCAAATCAAATGTGAAAAGAGGTTTCATGCCACCTAATTTTTCCATTTCATTCGCTGTACCTTCAGCGCTTTCTACACCAAAAGTCAGGTTATGAACTCCAGATCCTTTAGTTTTAAGCTGGGTATCCCATGAACTTCCTTCAGCCAAAGGTTCAATGAACTGTAAAACAACATCCCCGAGTCCAACATGGATCACCCTATTATACTCACCATCTAAAAATCCCGCAAATTCTTCTTGAACTTTCTCAGCTCCAAATACATTGTGGAGAATTTGATATGCTTTTTCCGCATGAATCAAAAGAAGCCTATCTAGATGCTTTACATCCAAACATTACAATCGAACAAGTGAAAGAAAACACTGGATGGGATTTAAAAGTCGCTGAAAAAGTGAAACAAATTGATCCCCCAACCCAAAAAGAAATTGAAGTATGTCGTCAAACTATGAAAGATGCAATAGATCAATATTTTATACTAAAACCAGAATGGACTACTTATTTATCATAGTAGCGTTAGCCGTAATTCCATCAACTATTTGAAGCCAGATCTCAGGGCATAACAGATTATGTCCCATTCCATTTTTTATCAATAAATCTGTCCCCAGAATTGCTTCTGCTGTATCCTTCCCACCTTCAACTGGAATGAGTGGATCTTCAGTTCCATGGATCACTAATGTGGGAATTTTCACTGAACTTAAAGCTGATTTTCGATTTGCACTCACAACAATAGTGTGATATTGACGAGTTGACGGTTTTAATTTCAATAAAAAAGTTTAGTGAAGAACCTAAGGAAAATTCGATTGGACAGATTCTAAGTAAATAAATTTCTTTTGACTATAAAAACTTAGTGAGATACATAAATTTAAATTTATTAGCTAGGTTAATTTATTAGCTTAAATATTAAAGAATAGATAATTTAGTTAACATCTGATTCTGAATATACCTTATAATTAATTTGTGAATGATTATGGAAGTCTTCCTAAAAAGAGCTGAAAGACCTTTTAAAGAAAAGATTGGAGAAGAGAAAAATAAAGCTATTTTTGAAAAGATAAAAAAAGCACTTTATTTAATTCCAAGCAATTTTAGTGGAACAGTAGCCCCAGAAATACCGCGATTTTTATTTACATACTCACAAAAAATCGATGAAATAGATAGTGAAACTGTTGTAAGTATTCTAAGCCATGTATTGATTTTTACTAATTCTTTGGTTAGCCTAACTAACATGAATATAAGCCAAGTAAATCAGAAAATAATTAATAGAAGTAAATCTAAAATGCGAAATTTATTAGATTTATTAAAGAAGTTTGTTGAAAAGGCAAAAGTAGGTGAGTTAATGAAGGGACCGGGGGGTATTGAAAACATCCTTACTTTTATCATGGGTGAAGAATCTTTTACACAGTTTGATGATATAGAACTTTTCGCCAAAAAATCTAAAGATAATTTTAAAACTAAAATAGGAGAAGCTAAAGCAGATTCTTTTTCTAAGGATATAACTCAAGCACTTAAGAGTGTTGTAGATGAATTTAAAAATTATATTGATTCTGATATTTCAAAATTTCTATTTAAATTTTCTCAAGATATTGATAATTTACCCTCAAAAACATTAGAAGACATACTAAAACATATGTTATTGTTTACGCAATCTCTTTCTAATATGGGGGGGAAAAATAAAGAGCAAATAAATCAAGAAATAATTAATCGAAGTAAAAATAACTTAAGGGGATTGTTCGATTTATTCAAAAGTTTCTTGGATATGGCTAAAGAGGGTAAATTAGTAGATTCAATCCTGAATTTTGAAGATCTTCTAACTCATATCCTTGGAGAAGGGAAGGAATACCTAAAGTTTACAGATGTAGGGGGATTTCTTAAACGAGTAGAAAAGAAATATATAAGATATTTAGGTGAAATAAAAGGCCAAATGCTCATAAATGATATATTAACTTCTTTATCAGAGATTCCTGAGGTACATCGAGCCTATTTAGCCTCAGATATATCAAGATTCTTGACAACATATTCTGAAACTATGCATAAATTAGAAGAAAAAGTAATCGAGAAAACTCTCACAAGGACTTTAATGTTTACAAACGCTATTAGTGAGTGGAGCGATCTAAATAGAGAAGAGACTAACCAGTTCATTCTTAAACGCTCAAAACATAAAGTTAGGAACTTATTTGAATTATACCAAGCGTTTTTGGATATGGAAAAGGTATTTTTTCTAAAATCCTCAATGCCAAGTTTAGATGAAATTCTCAATTATACACTCGGCAAATTTTCTGGACCAAAAGCTTTTAAAATCTCTGATAAACCTATCTATGAATTATTAGTTGAGTACAATGAAGAACTACCAATTGTTGATGAATATGCACAGTGGGCAAAGTCAATCAAAGATATAGTTCCACGATACCTAGATATATTGAAGAATGAAGAGGGAGAAAGAATAAGAAAGCAGTTATGGGAAACTAAGCTTCCATTAGATCAAATTTCAGAGAATTATCTTGATACTATCGTGCCAAGAGAAGAAGAGGAGGAGATTCCATTTACAAATAGATTAATGCACATGCTAACCTATGATATCCTAGTTGACAAAAATAAAAATCGTGCTTTAGCGGGTGCCCTTGCATATTCTATATTCTCTAAAATGCTCACTGATGTTTTTGGTGGTCAGAATGCCATGATCCATGCTATCAAGGTAGTCCAACTATTAGATGAGAGAAAATTTGCGACAGGTGAAAAAAAAAAAGAAATTGATGAATTTCTTATTAAAATAGTAGAAGAAGAGTTGAATTCAATTAAAAGAAGGATGATGAACGTTAAAGCAATAGTTCCTGTTCTCACGTTGAATGAATATTATATTAAAACATACGATATTACTGAAAAGATTTATCCTGAAATTGTTGTTAAAATATTCTCTGATATTGATCCCTTGAAAAATATTGGCAAAGAAAAAATGAAATTGATGAAAAACTTAAATATGTTAGGGACATTTAACTCATTCACTTATTCTTTTGATTTAATTGACAAATTTCACAAGTCCTACTTTTTAGAAATAGAAGAGATCCCTCTCGATGCAAGAAAAAAGTTTAGCTTATTTCAAGATTTTTTTGATTGTGTATTAGGTTTAGAGGAAAATATAGATCTTGGAAAATTCTATGACTCTCGTGTATATAATGCAGATCGATTAACATTAATCTATGTGTTAAAGTTCCTATACGAGCCATTGATGCCGGTATTTAAAATCCTTGAACCCTTTTTTGAGCAGAATACTGACATTTTTAAAGTGAAATCGATGGTTTATTACTTGAGTGGCTTAAAACAAAAAGAATCTAAAAGAGAACTTAAACAGCTTCAAGAAGACATAAGATCTTGCGTTGCAGAAGAGTATACAGAAGATTCAATGAAAATGAAACGATTAAAAATAATGCTCGAAAAACAAACCTCAAGTATTAAGTTTTTTAGAATAATGGATGATCTTTTAAATGAAGCTCAAAAAGCTAAGAAAAAAATTGAACCAAGAATTGATTTTTGTAGAGAAATATTTATATTCCTAGATATGGTTAAAGCAATTCATCCAA
>JAHLWT010000016.1 GCA_019057775.1 Promethearchaeota archaeon | reverse complement strand
ACATTATAGAGAGTATGAATTTCATCACCAGGAGTATATGTACCTATATCACCATCATTTATATCACCAAAACTAATTTCATTTAAATTTAAACTAATTTCATTTAAATTTATATCACCAAAACTAATTTCATTTAAATCTAATAGTCTTTCAAAAGGAAACCAAAAATGAATTGTATGATTTCTGTTATGTTATTAAAAGACTTAAAACAAACACCATTAAATTATCACACTTTCCTTTTTCCATATTTTTATCAAATATTTTAAGTAAATAATAATTATAGAGATGTAATATATAACTGGTGTTAGAATTGAAGAAAGAAGATATTTGCTTTATGTCTGCGTGTGAGATGAAAGATGCGATTAACCGACAAGAAATTAAATCAGAAGAAATTACTGAAATTATAATCGAAAGAATAGAAAAAGTAAATCCAATAATTAACGCATACTGTACCACTACTTTTGATCTCGCACGAAAAATGGCAAAAGATGCAGATAATAGGGTAAAAAATAATGAACAAATTGGGTTAATAAACGGTATTCCAACCTCAATTAAGGATTTAAATATGGTAAAAGGAGTTAGAACAACATTCGGGTCAAAAATTTATGAGAATAACATTCCAGAAGAGGATGGCATAGCCGTAAATCGATTAAGAAACGCAGGGGGTGTATTTTTAGGCAAAACGAATACTCCTGAATTTGGGTTTAAAGCAGTTACAGATAACCTTATATTTGGAGCGTCTAAAAATCCCTGGAATTTAGGAAGAACAACAGGGGGATCTAGTGGTGGAGCGGGGGCCGCTGTGGTTTCTGGTTTGGGTCCCTTGGCACTAGGTTCGGATGGTGGTGGTTCAATTAGACACCCCGCATGTTTATGTGGTATATACGGTCTCAAACCTAGCTTCGGACGAGTACCATATTATCCAAGATCAGGTATTGCAGCTTCAACACTGCATGTAATAGGACCAATTGTAAGGTATGTAAAGGACGCAGCTTTAATGCTGGATGTTATGAAAGGACCTTTTGAAGGGGATAGGCATTCATTGCCAAGCGATAATATAAAATATGTAGAACATGTTGAAGAGAAGCCAAAGAAATTAAGAATTGGTTATACATTAAACTTAGGGTATGCAAAATTTGTTGATGAGCAAGTAAAAAAGGCGGTTATTAATTCAAGCCATAAATTTGAAGAGTATGATTGGATGGTTGAAGAAATTAAAATGAAAGTAAGGAATCCAGAACATGCCTGGTTAACAATGTGGACAAGCACTTTCGCGCAAGATTTGAAACCTTTCTTAAAAATTTGGGAGGATAAAATGGATCCTGACTTAGTTAAGATAATAAAGGCGGCTTTAACTTATGATGGAAGAGCTTATCCTAAAGCGATAGCTGTCCGTAAGAAATTTCATGAAGAGATATATAAAACATTTAAAAATTACGATGTAGTGATAACACCCTCTACTGCAACTACTGCTTTTGAATTAGGGTTAATGTATCCCCCTGTTTTAAATGGTAAAAAAGTCTCCCCAACCGCTTGGCAACCATTTTCATTTCCATTTAATTTAACTGGACATCCAGCAGCAACAATTCCATGTGGTTGGGATAGTGATGGATTACCTATTGGAATGCAGATAGTAGGAAAGCGTTTTGATGAATTAACAATTTTACAAGTCTCAAAGGCTTTTGAAGAGATTTCTCCATGGCAGGATAAGAGGCCAGAATTTTAGTATACTATTTTTTTTTTTTTAAGAATTGTTCATGGATCAACTTGGGATCTAAAATTTTAATTATGGTTTAAACTGTTAAATCGCGCGAAGAAGAAAAAATAGTAGATATTTGTTTTAGTGATTCGATACAATGCGATATATTTTTGTCATCTGCAGATTATATAAGAATTTTTTATGATTATTGAGGACTTTTATATTTCCATTAGAACCTATTAGGTATGTGGATGTAGAATACTATAAGAAACTCATATTAGAAACACTTTTTCAATTCGCTTCGGACCATTTAATAATTTTTTTTCATTGCTACGTTTAAAGCAGATCCGAGGAGGTAAGATATTAAAAAACTAAAAAGAGAAAAAAAATAGATGGCCTCAGCTAATACAAGTAGTTAATAAACTATAAATTTAATTCGATTTCCGACTAAAATAGGTATAAACGAAATTAAGATTTATAACTTGTAAACTCAAGATATTTAAACTTTAAATGTAGATTTAATAATGATTAAAATTTAAGGTATGATGAAAGAATAATATTTAAATCTACTCAATTTTTAGTTGTATGTTATATCAAATATAATGTGGAAATAATAATGAAATTACTTGAAGGAAAAAATGCATTAGTTACAGGTGGGGGACGTGGAATCGGAAAGGAAGTAGCACTTGATTTGGCAAATAGTGGAGCAAATGTTGCAGTAGCAGCACGTACAAAAACAGAATTGGATCAAACCGTAATGGAAATTGAAAAATATGGGGTAAAAGGTCTTGCGATTCCCGCAGATTTATCTACCTTAGAGGGTGTATCCACTTGTGCAAAAGACTATTTTACTATTTTTAAATCGATTGATATTCTAATAAATAATGCTGGTATGACACAAGTCTCTTCTCTTGTGGATTACCCTATTGAAAAGGCTCAAAAGTTATTTAACCTTAATATAATGGGTTATTATGCTATGCTTAAAGAAATTCTGCCTTCAATGATTGAGAGGAAAAGTGGAAGTATCGTGATGACTTCGTCTGTTCAAGGTAATATATATTTTCTACCAAAAAAGGTAGCCTATTGCACATCTAAAGCAGCAGTAAGTGCCATGGGAAAAACTTTGAGTGTAGAATTAAAACCTTATAATATTACAGTTAATGTGGTTACACCTGCGGGAGTTGAAACTAAATTTACTGAGGATTTAAGAAAATGGGGTCAACAAATGCCAATTACAGTCCCACCTGAAGAAACTTCACCTGCTTTTGTTTTTCTTGCCAGTGATTTAGCAAAGAGAAAATATAAAGGAAGAGTTGTGGAGCTACATACTATTTGTGATTTTTTACCAATACTTCGGAAGGAATTCGGTGGTAAAGAACTAGAGGCTAGAGAGGTTGTTAAATTGGCTGAAGTTTTTATCAAGAAAGATCAGTTTAAAGTCTTAAAGAAAAATTCAGATTTAATCAATTTTATGCTTAGATATAAAAGATAACTCACTTAATTAATTCAGAAAGACTTCATAACAATTAAAAAATTTTATTCTATTTCTTTTAAGATTAGAATTTAAACCCAATTTTGATTAGTTATTTTCTTATATATTCAATATATTGATCATATTAATCACGATCTAATTTTAAAAAAAAAAACAAACAAAAAAAAGAAAATTATCATGTCAGAAAAAATTATTGTAGCAAATAAAGGGCTTATTAGAGCAGAATTTTAGTTCACTTTGATTTTTCAATCATTTTTAAATCTTACTCTATTTAATAGAAAATTTTAAAAATTCAATTTTAGAAACGGTAATTCAGAGTAGAGCGGCTTTGGTATGCTTCCTAAATTTTTTTTTGAGACAATTTTAGAGAAATATAATTTATATTTGCTCCTATTGATAAAAAAAACCCGAGATATCCAAAAGATTGAGAAAAATTTACCAGAGTTTTCAAAAAATCTAATAGATTTAATTCATACTTATATTTAGGATAATAAAATAGAAAAAAGAAAATTAAGAGTATTCTTAATCAATTGATTATTTTTTTCGTCCCTTTTTAACTATAATAACTATTATAAGTACCGGCACAAACCCCCCTACCGTAATAAACACTACTACCATGAGAGGATCGGCACTTTTGGGAGTAACCTCAGATTCAAGAACAGTAATTTCAACCGTGTACTGATAATTGTAAGCCGAATGATTACTACATAAAGGACTTGGATTAATGGGAAATTCAGAAATATAATTATTGGGCGGGGAAGCCCCTGGTAAGAAGAACCATGCTCCGATATTGAGATTAAAGCGTAAAAAATCAATATAATTAAAATATCCATCTCCCCACGTAGGATCACAAGCAATCCAGCCAATTTCCGGAACAAAATATTCAACCCATGCGTGACCTAAGATATCATTATTGGAAGAAGCGGTTAGAGAAGCACCATCAAAGTTAAGATCAAAGGAATATTGATTGCCGACTTTAGGTTGATGGGGGATTTCATTTGTTATTAAAAAGCCTGTGACTTTCCTTGCAGGAATCCCTTGAATTCTTAAAAGCGTTATAAATAAATCGGAATAATCTGAACAATCACCAATC
>JAHLWT010000015.1 GCA_019057775.1 Promethearchaeota archaeon | reverse complement strand
TTAAGGGTTACGCCTTTAGCTGGGCCCTTGGTATGTGCCATTTTAAAGAACCTCGCTGGTGGATGGTCATCAGCTCTTGTCCACGCTTCTCCTATATTAAAGCATTTTGATAGATTGAGAATTGCATCGCCTCTGTGGAGCATTATTTCTTCTGTCATTGGAATACCGGTCACGAGTTCATAGACTTTAGTCATTTCTGCATCGTTTTCGTAAATTCCACGTGTAAATTTACAAATTATATAAGAATCAATAATAGCATAAACATCTTCAACAGCTTTAATGGCTTTTCCACGTTCAAGTGGTTTTTCATATCCAAACCTATCAAATTTCCCCTTTGCGTCAAGTCCATAAGCTCCATTGCGCAGGTGACATGCACCTCTAACTGATACGCTTGATCCAACTGCGAATGAACTCATTCCATGGAGATCAAAAGCTGGCATCTCTAAACCTTTAATGTGCATTCCATAAGTACTTGCTCCTTTTCGCCCTTTTTTTTCTAACCTCTCACCTGCAACTCGAGTACCATCACCAAATATTTCTCCTGCAAATCCCTTTCCAAGAATCATTTCTTCAGTAAAAATTGCTAGATTCTTTGATGATCCAAATGGTAACTCATAGCCTAAATCATCTTTTGTAACAAGTCCATCAGTAAACAAATCGCAACACATGGCCGCTGTAACTCCGCCACTGATAGCGTCTATGCCAAGATCATCACATAGGGTTATACATTTAAACACAGATGGCCAATCAGCATTTCCACAAGCAGTTCCAAAACCATAAAGAAGCTCAACATCAACACTTGCAACGAGATTAGGCCAATCAGCGTGGTTTTTAGGGACTTTAGCTAAGTGATCACACGCAATTGAGCATTGAGAACAAGCAACCTTCTTAACTACCCAATCTTTATTAAGAGTTTCTCCTGTAAATTCGTTGTTTGTAATTTTCTCCCACGTACCTTCACGATAATTATTAGTAGGCATCATTCCAAGCTTATTATAACTTGTTAATCCTGCGGGGGTTCCTAAATCTCTATATTTAGCTGTAGCTGGACCATTTGCAACTTTAATCAACTTTTTAGCAATTTTAAAGAATTCAACGGGGTGAGCAACTTTTACTCCTTTTGTTCCTCTGAATGCAACAGCTTTTAGGTTTTTAGATCCCATTACTGCTCCCATGCCAGTTCGTCCTGCTTGACGATTGCGATCATTTGTTATGCACCCCATTCTACTCATACGTTCTCCAGCGGGACCAATTGTCATAACGGCAAGTCGTTGATCTTGGAACTCTTCTCTTAGTATTTCCTCAGTATCAAAACATCCTTTACCCCACACATTTTTAGCTGATTGCAAGTATCTATCATCATCATCTACGACTAAATAAACGGGTTCCGGAGATTTACCTTTAAAGACAATTACATTAATTCCTGCCCGACGAGCTTGAGCTGCTACACTACCAGAAGAAATAGCCATTCCGAACATTCCTGTTAATGGAGATTTCGCAAATACACCGTATTTAGAACTAGTAGGTAAAATGGTAGTTGGAAAGGGTCCTTGAGCATAAACAAAAATATTATCGGGACCTAACGGATCCACTCCTGGTTTTAATTCATCCCATAATATTTTAGCACCGAATCCGTATCCTCCAATCCAATCGCGGCAGAATTCCGTTGATAGTTCAGTTTCTTCTATTTTCCCTGTAGTTAAATCAACATCAAGACGTTTTTGTGAGTATCCGTGTGCTGAATCGGGTACTGCTAATTCTTTTGATTTACTCATTTTTTTCACAATTTATTTTGGGTTTTAAATTTTAGTTTGATTGTAATTATGAAAAAATAAAGTGACAAAATATATTAGGTTTCTTCTTAACTCCTAAAATAGATATTATGTTTAATTTGAGAAACAATTGTTGTTACTATATTAAATTTTAAAGGCTTAGAATATCTTAAAAATAGTAGACGATTCTAAATGGGTGGGAGCAAATTAATGTCTGTAGAAGAAGCCATTTCCACTTATATTCAAAACACTGATCTCGTAAGAATTGGAGGGCTTTCCATTTGGAAGAAATCCATGAATGCATGTAGGGAACTATAAAAATTATTAATAAGTAAAAAAAAGTATAAATTTTTAAGTTTTAAATTTGTTTATTTCTAATTTTCTTCGTTTTTGCACGATTGCTAACGAAAAAATTTAGTGGTAATTTATTAAAAAGTAATGTGATGAGTTTGAAATAAAAGAATATAAAAAAGATACTTATTATAAAATTAAATTAAAAAGAGTTGTTTTCCTATAAAGCTTACAAAGTCCAGAATCTTGATTTGATTTTTTAATTCCTTATGTTCATTCAGGTAGCAGTTCAAATGTGCAAGGCATTTTGGGCACGCAGTGATTAAATAATCAGCACCAGTAGCAATCGCTTCATTAATTCGCTTCTCTTGTAGTTGTTTTGATTCTTCACTGCAAGAAATATAGGCTGAAACACCACAACAATCTGCATCCTGTCTATTATTTTCCATTTCCGTTAATTCAATGAATGGGATTTGCTTTAATACTTCACGTGGAGCGTCAAAAACATCACTCATTCTCCCAAGTCTACAGGGATCATGATAAGTAACTTTTACCTTTTCTTGATTTGGGATCATCATAGTCTCTAAAAGCTTTTCTTTTAATATGTATTCTGAGATGTGGTATATTTCAAATCCAAAATCTTCTGGGTCCTTAAATAATTTTTTATAATCAGTTTTCCACGTATAATATCCTTCAGCGCAGTTAAATATTAGAGTTTTAACTCCAGCTTCTTTAAATAACTTCATATTATACTTTGCTAATTTTTCGAATGATTCAATATCACCCTGCCATAGGAGATCATGCCCGCAGCATTTTTCATTTGCTAACGCGACTGGTTTAATATCATTCTGATTTAAAATGCCTATAACTGCTTTCGGGATTTCTAGATAATCTATTGCGTTTTGGGAGGATCTATTTCCTTGATCTCCATAATTACTAATCATAACACCAGAGCCATCATCAACATAATCTTCAAGAATTTGATCATAACTACAGCAACTATTGCAATTTAAGCATCTATCTGCTTCCCTTTTTGCTTCTTCCTCAGAATATCCTAATTCGATCTCGTCAAAACAAGAAAGTCGTTGTTCACCTGGCATAAAAGACATATCTACACAAGATTGGTTATCTATTTGCTTTTTTGGTATTGGAGATCGCTTAAAACCTTTCTTTCTGAGTCTTCCTTCCTTTAAATCAACACCTCGGAAATACCGATCAATAGTATATGCTGCTTCTCTCCCATCACCTATTGCGTCAACGGCGCACATTAGCGAACTATATATTATATCACCACCAGCAAAGACGCCCGGAATACCTGTTTCATAGGTTATTTCATCAACAACAATTTTTCCTCTCTCAATCTTTAATCGATTTTCTGTTGCTGCATTTATCGGTTCAACATCCAAACCCTGACCAATGGCAATTACAATATTATCTACTTCAATTTTATAATCCGAACCTTCAACCTTGCTTAATGGTCTTCTTCCTGTTTGAGGGTCAGGTTCTCCCCATTCAATTTTATAGGTATTAAGAGCTAGTTTACCATTTGGTTCTTGTGTAATATTAGTAGTTGAGGTTTTAAAATGATATTCCATTACTTTCTGCTCGGTGTCATGGATATCCTTTAGTACATTTTTAAGAGCTTCCTCAGTTAAAATATCGACAAGATCTACCTTCGTAGCTCCTAATCGGAGAGCCGTCTCACCAACATCCACAGCAACAGCGCCTCCACCAATAACACCAAAAGTCTTCCCTTTAAATTCCTGAGGATTTTCAACGTAATTATACTTCCGTTTCATAAGAAAATCTATAGCAACATCAACATTGGGTAAATCTTCACCCTCCAGTCTTAAAGTTTTTGGGATATATAGACCTACGGCAATGAAAACTGCATCAAATCCTTCTTTCTTAAGGTCTTCGAGAGTAAAATCAGGACCAAAAGGTTTGTTGAATACTATCTCAACTCCCATACTTTTTATAATATCAACATCATGATCAAGATTATCGTCTGATAATCTATATTGGGGAACTCCATACCTTACAACACCTCCTGTTTTATCTCCTTTCTCAAAAATTGTTGGCTTATATCCCATTCTAGCGAGAAAATAAGCGGCAGATAGTCCACCCGGACCTGCGCCGATAATTGCTACTTTTTCTTTGGTTTGGTTAACAGGTTTTATCTTACTTAAATTAGGATTATTTGTCTCCCAATCTGAAATAAAACTTTTCAATTCTCGTATGGCAACTGGATCATCTATAAACTGGCGGTTACAATTTAGTGTGCACTGTGCTGTACATATCCTTCCACATAAAAAGGGTAATGGATTTTGTTCTCTAATCAAATCAATAGCTTCTTGAAATTTTCCTTCAGTAATTAAAGACACATATCCTTGCACATCTACTCCTGCGGGACATCCAACTACACATGGAGCGGTACCAGTAAAGAATGGAGTACATCCTATAAAAAAACCAACTTCCCCTTTATCTGAAATCTTAAGATTAGTTCCTTCCAAGAAGCCTAGCTTATTGGTAAACTTAATTTTATCATTAGCCATCAAATATGGTAAGCTTGAATATTCTCTATTATGATGACATTCAAACATTTCTTCTCGTAAAGGTTCATACTCTGAAGCAAGGGTACGAAGATCTTTTATAATCTGAATGAAATTCACACCAATGTCCTCTTTTGTCATAGGACAATATACGCTGCAGAGACCACATGTAAGACAATTCCATATATTATTGTTTTCTAAAGCTTCTTCTGGAGATAAAAAAGTTAAATCTGTAATTAGATTTCTCGGATTAAATATACCAAGAAAGGCTGGTGGGCATACATTAACACAACGATTGCAATTATAGCAATAATTTGCCGCAGTATTTACTTTTTTAAGAGTCTCAATAGAAGATTTGCTCTTAATTTTATCATTAGTTTCTTTATCATTAAATACTATCATTATATTTCCATATAAATTGTATTACATCTTAGTTAATTGTTTTATAAAAGCATTTTTCTAATTTGAATATAATTATTATATTTTGATTGTGAAAAATTCATTTTAGTTATTTGTATTGGCATCCGAGAGAGCCATTCTTAAGATTCAAAAATGACACAATTTTACCTAAAACCTATTTTAAGAAAAATTTATCTTAAGTATCTTATTTCCATTAGTCTTATTGTCGATTAGCTAATTAGTATATAAACTTTTACATTATTTCAGTTTTAAATATTTTTCTTTCTTTATATACGCTATACAAATCTGTAAATTGGAGGTATTGATAATGAAAAAAAATTGTTGGGATGTAAAAAATTGTGGTCGGGAACCAAATGGTCTCAAGGAAAAGGAATTAGGCGCTTGTCCAGCAGCAACCGACTCTCGATTAGATGGGATTCATGATGGAAAAAATGGAGGTCGAACTTGCTGGGTCATAGCAGGAACCTTATGTGGTGGTAAGGTTCAAGGTATCTTTGCTGCAAAACAACAAAACTGTCTTAAATGCGAATTCTATGCTACTGTTCGAAAAGAAGAAGGAGCTAACTTCAAGCTCTCTGGAGGATTATTAGAACAACTCCATTGAATAAATATATGTTTTGATTAAAAAAAATTAGGGAAAAATAGGATAATTTATAAGAGTTTACTACAATTGGTTTCTTGTAAATTTATTGATTTTTGCAAAAAAAGTTAACTTAGTCATTTTTTGGATGACCTTTAGGGCAAATTCTAAGACAATAACTGCAATAATTATTAGTTAAAATACTTTGTATACATTTTGAACGATTGATGTGAGTTGTAATTCCTGAACCTTTTTGTATTGGTACTTTATACACCGCTCCTCCCTTACAATTTTTTACACAAGAACCACAGCTCTCACAATAATCTTTTAAATCCTGGAAATCCTTTTCAGGGGCACTGGGTATTTCAGCATCTGTTGTAATAATACTCCACCTCTGACGTGGACCAAATTCAGGGGTTATTATAAGCCCATTTCTCCCCAATGTTCCAAGATTTGCTGCCATAACATGAGGACCATATAAAAGTTTTCCTCCAAATGGATGATGTGCTTCACATTTATAACCCTGATCTTTTAAATATTCTGTTAATTGAATTGTAACATCGCCTAATACTTTATACACTCTAAAAACTTCAATTTCACATATAGCCCCGGGAGCGGTCTTGATTTTATCCCATTTCATTTCCATTCCTAGTACAATAACATTTTTTCCAAAGACTTTCAAATCTTTGAATATATAATTTTCATTCACAGGAGTATATGATATAAAATCAACATCAAGTTCCTTTGCTCTTTCTTCAAAGTCTTCCCAAAAACCATCTGGCACTACAGTTTTTTTATTATTTTCATTTCCATACTTTGATTTTCGTGCAAGTTGAAACCCTTTAAACGTTCCTCTTAGATACTTGCTAAATAGCTTTGCGGTTTCGCGATCTAAAGTTTCAGCTGGCCCTAGATTCATAGTAAAAAGCTCCTTAGGCACGATAAATACAAGTTGATCATTTTTTCCTACATAGGTTGGTTCTATTCCTAGTTCAGACATTTTTATACCCGTTTTATTGTTTTCATTTTATTTCACTTCTTAAATATTGAATAATATACTTTTTTAAAATGTAAATTTTGTGCCAGAAAAGAAGAAGTATATTTATACAAGGTATGTTCTAGTATACATGTGAATTATCATGAAAATTCTTTCAGTTAGAATAGATGATGATCTTGAGCAAAAGTTAAGCTTCTTAATGGCTATATTAAAAAAAAAAGATAAATCATCCTACATCCGTCAATTATTAGAAAAGTCTCTTACCGAAGAGATATTTGAGGTTCTCTGTAGACAAGTTGGAGAAAAAAACACCAGTGCATGGAAGGCTGCGGAGATAGCTGGAGTCTCGCTGAGAAAGATGATGGAAGAATTAAAAAAACGGAATGTAACGGGGTACGACGAACAAACTATTATGGAAGATATTAAATATGCATTAGATTAAATACAAGGATAATGATCGGAATCATAAATGCTTCGCCATTGATATATCTAGGCAAAATTGGCGCGCTATCCTTACTTCCAAAACTCTTTAATGAATGTTATACTACGTTAATCGTCAAAAAAGAGGTACTAAGCAATGATAACGCGCCTGAATTTACCGTTTTAAAAGAATCTTTTTCAAACTGGCTTTCTTTAAAAGAACCGACCAATCAACAACTTGTTAATAGATTAAAGGAATTAAATATTCATACCGGAGAAGCGTCTATTATTGCCCTAGCAAAGGAATTACAGGATAATTCTGATGAGATTGTTATAATTATTGATGATCTCGCAGCACGAGAGATTGCTAGAACATTAGATTTAAAAGTTACGGGTACTATTGGTATCCTCATTAAATCTTTAAATTCAAAATTCATTACGGGAGAAAAATGCAAAAATTTTCTTCACATACTCGTAGAAAATACTACATTCAGGATATCCTCTGCCTTATTTTCAAAAATACTTAAAGAAATTGAAAAAATTCAAAATAAATATTAGATTTAATAACAACTGATTTTACCTATCTGAAATAATCATTTAAGAAGATATCTTACCAATTCAACAACTGGAAGCTATAGAGAATACCTGTTTTATTATAAAAATACGAAAATTTTTACTTGTTTTTATATTAAATACAATAAAAATATAATGGATTTAAATCCTCTGGAGTATATTTGTCCTTTCTGTGGAAAAATTTTAGCGTCACGATTTTCAAAATGTTTTAACATTTATTGTCAAGGTCAAACATTTAATGTGGGAAATTTAGTTATATATAGGTTAAATCTTGATTTAGGGATAGGGCGTATAATAAGAAAAATTGAAGTGCCGAGATCAAAATCTCTAGATGAGGAGGATACTGGCTTTTTTATAACTCATAAAGTTTTCTTTAAAGATAATGTCACTAAAATTATTAACCCCGTAGATCTAATTCATTACATTTATGAAATAAATGACGAGTTAATTACTACGCAAGGCAATGGATATATTAACTCTAAGGATTTTTTAATTAAAGATGGGATGATATCCTATGAATTTTTGAAAAGTGATGGAAGAGTAATTCAACTTTATGAATCTGAAATCTCCTCTAAATATGAAACTCCGATTGAAACACTAATTGAAAAACATAATTTCCATCCATCTAAGAATTTTCTAATAAAATATTGGGCAAACCTCTTTCATTCTTATTACACTTCTTATAGAGTAAAATGTATTACTAATTCTCGGTTATCTATAATGCCCCATCAAGTAAACGTGGCACATAGATTAGCAGAAGAATATTTCTCACGAATAATTCTCGCTGATGAAGTTGGGTTAGGAAAAACCATCGAAGCGGGAATATACATCAAAGAAATGATGGCGAGAAATCTTGCGGAACGCATTATAATAATTGTACCTGCCTCTTTGGTGATACAATGGAAATGGGAAATGGAAAATAAGTTTAACATCAATTTCACTATTTATGACGGTAAAAAAATTAAGGAGTTGAAACGAAAGGGAAGTTATAGACATGCTGAAATTTTACACAACCCCTTTTATTATGATAATTTAATCATCTGTTCGCTTCAATTTGCCAGAAATAAAAAATACATTGAATTATTATCGAACATCACATGGGATATAGTAATTTTTGATGAAGCACATCATTTAAGAAGGTATCTTACTAACGCGAAAACTGGAAGCTATAGAGAAACCTTAAATTATGATTTAGCTAAGAAAATAAGCTTAAACTCTGAAAGTTTGTTATTATTAACTGCTACACCATTACAACTTCATTCATTTGAATTATATTCTTTAATTGAACTCATTCATCCGGAAATTTTCAAAAGTTTCGGTGATTTTGAGCATTTTAGGAAGAATAAAAATTTTATCAACTTGCTAATAAAAAATTTGAGTAATGTTGACAGGTTAAATAACTTTGAAGTAAAAAACACAATTAAGCTTCTGAAAGATCTAGGGTATATTGATAAAAGGGAAAGTTATATCCAAATTGTAGCCAATCTAAAAAACAATGACTATAAATATGATCTAGTAAAAAAAATAGAAACAGATCATACACTGTCTAAATTTTTAATTAGAAATCGGAAAAAAAATGTTTTTACTAAGGAGTTCATAACAAACAGGATTGTAAAAACAATTATCGTAATTCCTACTCAACTCGAATTAGAGATTTACAATGAAATCCGCCTTTACTTAGCTAAAATTTATAATTCTTCTCTAAATAATAAGAAAAACGTTGGAATAGGATTTGTCATCACTACACTACAGAAATTATTAACTAGCTCTAAATTTGCGTTCTTAAAAAGCCTTGAACGTCGATTAAAAGATATTGATAGATTTAAAAACTTTTTTCTTTCACCTGATGTGATTAAGGAGGAGAACCCTGAATATTATGAATTAGAGTTGGAGGAACAGTATATTGATTCAGAAACAAATGGAATATTTAGAAATAAATCAAAGAAAGAAATAAATGATGAAACCATAAATTTACTTAACCATGAGAGAATATTAAAAGCGTTTTATGATAAATTAAAGAAATTACCATATGATTCTAAATCTGATAAATTATTAGAGTTATTAAGTCAAATTTTTAGAATAAATCCGCATGATAAAGTAATTATATTTACTCAATTTGTAGATACTTTAAAATTCTTAAAAGATATTATTGAAGAACAAAATCGGAATTATAATGTGGAGCTATTCTATGGTGGATTAGATAAAACACAAAAGGATGAAGCTGTTGAAAAATTTAGATCAAGTAGTCAATTGGGAATTTTATTATCAACAGAGATCGGCGGAGAGGGTAGGAATTTCCAGTTCTGTCGCATGCTAATTAATTATGATTTACCTTGGAACCCTATGAAATTAGAACAAAGAATTGGAAGACTTGATAGAATTGGACAGAAATCTCGAGAAATCTATATTTATAATTTTTTTATGGAAGGAACTGTTGAAACTGATGTCATTCATGCGCTTATTAAGAGAATTAATCTTTTCGAGGAATCTATAGGTGTTTTAGAACCCATTATAGGTAGAATTGAAAAAGATTTTAAAAATGTCCTTTTTGCTGAAGATGATGCGAAAAAGAGGACCAAGTTAAATGAATTTTACAGAACACTGGATGAAGAGATAAGAAAAGCGAAAGAGATTGAGATGCAATTAGATGATTTAATGATTGATAAAAAATCTTTTCAAATGGAAGGATTAATCACCTCATTAGCATCATTTATCGATGTAAAGCTAACTCATAATGAATTATATTTACTCTTATGTTACTTTTTTGATATCAATGATCATTTCTATGGAGTTATAGAATCAGTTGAAAGTCAAACAGAAATCATAGAGAAAACCACAAATGAACCTAAGTTCCAATCGAAAATTAGGATACACGATCCACTATTACATAAACTTAAATATCCCATTTTAAATGAGTATGAGGGAACCTTCAATTTAGATCTCGCAAGAAACAAGGAAGATATTGATTTTTTTGCTTTAGGGCATCCTTTAATAGATAATATATTAAACTTTTGTATAAATGATGAGTTTCTAGGCAATGTAAGTTTACTTAACTTAAATAGGGAATTTGTATCACCGTATTTGGGAGATCCTTCAGTAGGTGTTAAGGATTTATATTTATTTATTTTTTCGGTTAAATTCCAAGGTTATATTATAGAGAATCAAATTAGTGCCATTATTGTAGACCAAAATGGTAATACATTTGAAAAACTAACTGAATTCATTTTAGATATCAAAAATTTTGATAAAATTTACCAATTTAGTAATAAGTTTGAAGAAATTAAATTAGACTCTAAACTAATTAACCACATTCAACAAAAAGCAAAAGAGATAATTAAGTCAAAGACTAATCTTTGGAAACAAGAAATAAAAGCACTCAATGATAAAATCTATACTCAAGAAAAGAAGAAAAAAGAGAGAATATTTGCTCATAATAGAAAAATTCTTCAGTATAAGATAGAAATCTTAAAACAAAAATTGGAAAGAAAAGAAAGTCAAAGACCCTCTGAAAAACAATTGCGTAATATAAAATACCTTACAGATCAAGCTAAAAAACAGGAGAGAATGAATAAAATAGAGAAGTTAAAAGAAGAAATTAATTTTCTAAAAAAAGATATAAGATTAATAGAGAAAAAACTAGATGACTTATCATTCAGGTTTGAAGACCGGAAGAACGAGATGATCAGAAGAAACAGATCGAAATATTACACAAATATAATATCTTTTGCTCTAATTAAATTAGGAGAATAGATTACCTTAATGAAAAAGCTACTTAGCACCTACATTTTTCAACATTCTATTGGTTAAATCCCAAAAAGCTCCTTCAACATTTTCTCCCGATTTTGCAGAAGTTTCAATATAATTAGTTTTCTCTTTTTTAGCGAAAACTATAGCGCTATCCCTTTCATATATCTCATCCTTTTTATCAATTAAATCGACCTTATTTCCGATTAACATGAAGGGAGTATTCTCTCCAGCATATTCTCTCAAATCTGATAACCAATCTTCAAGCTCTCCAAAAGTATGCCAACGTGAAATATCAAAAACTAACAATGCTCCATTCGCACCATCGAAAAAACTTGCCCTTAGAAATTTATATCTATCTTGCCCCCCTATATCCCAAATTTGTAATTTGATGGTGGAATTTTGTCGCTCAATAACTTTTGATAAGAAGTCAGCTCCGATCGTTAGTTTATATCGAAACGTGAACTTATTTTCTACGAACCGATGAAGCAGTGAGGTTTTACCCACAGCTCCAGGTCCAATGATAATTACCTTGAAAACATATAAGGATGACGCTATAAATCACCACTATCCATACGTTATATTTAATTAAAATTTAGTTAAAAAATAAACAATCTAATTATTTGATCTCACTCAAGTATTTTAACATTTTCTAAATCAGATAGTTTAAATAAAATTTTTATCTTAGAACTTTCTTAATAGTGACTCCTTTTTTGCTTCTTAAAATTTTAATAATCGAGTTTTTAATATAATCATGGTTAAACAGTTTAACTTTAGTATAAAATGAATAGAGAATTGGATATCCTTTTATTATTGATTAGACAAGGTTCCGAAGGAATTAATAACTTAAAGGAAGGACTTAATTCTTAAAGTAAATAAAGAAATGGTAAAATGTTCACCCGAATTTGGAAATGATAATGAGACTTTACGGAAATTTAGAGATCGACTTTTGATTAAGTTATTAAAGGAACATAAAAAAATCTAATTGGAAATTAAGATTACTCAATAGAAGATATTTATACAAATAAATAATCTAATTAGGTATAATAAAACTTTCTTAAATCGTTTAATTTAAGAAGAATGAATTAATCTATTTTTTTCAAATTATATAAAACTAAACGTTGATCTAAGAATATTTCTTTACAATCTTGCGAGTAAGTTCAACAAAAGCCTCTTCAACTTTATCACCTGTCTTAGCTGAAGTTTCAATCAATATCGCATTTTCCTTTTTAGCAAATTGTTGGGCTTCAGTTCTATCAGTAACTTCACCCACATCTGCTATCAAGTCTATTTTATTTCCTATTATGATGATTGGAATATCATCCTCAAGCGTTTGTTTCAGATCAGCTAACCATTCTTTCATTTTAGTAAACGTTTGAGCCCTTGAGAGATCAAAAACTACTAAAGCACCGTTAGCTCCTTCGTAGAAATTTCTACGTAACACTTTAAAACGTTCTTGTCCTCCTATATCCCACATAGTAAGCTTAGCAGAGTTTCCTGTTTTGTATTCAACTACCTTGCTCATAAAATCTACTCCAATAGTAAACTTATAATGTAATGAAAACTTATTTTCAACAAGTCTACGAATAAGACTTGATTTTCCGACCGCAGCAGGACCTATTACTAATATTTTTAATGAATACTCAGCCAATTTTTTCGAACTCCCGTTATTAATTATATAATTTGATCTAATAATACAAGTAATTTCTAGATATAAAATAGATTAATCCTTAATTAAATTGTATTTTTTCCCAAATTTTCTAAATATTTTAGTCCCTCCTGATTCTTGCAAAATTTTCAAAGTTGATTTTGAATCAAAGATTTCCATTCCTCCAACAATATCAACACCGTAATCGAATAAAATATCAGGAATCATGCTAGCTGTAGGACCAAGAATAATTATTTTACCTGTTTTTCCTTTAAACTTTTCTAATATAGATCCTAATGTATTATTTATTAAAGTTGTTCCCGTACAAATTAGAATATCGGTACTAATTTCTTCATCTTCTAATTGAGTATAGGACTTTTGACATTCAAAATGTTTGAATTCTGGAGTTATCAAAAGCGTATCCTCAATTATTCTAATTGATTTAGTCATTTTACTAATCTCCCTTATTAATGGTTTTATAAGTCCTATAAACGTTATTTCTGTATCTTTTTTGACTTCGATAAGTTCTAACAGATTCCTTTCCGATTTCTTATAGGGATTCACAATTTTTAAAATATGTTGAGATACACCATTGAGGGTTGCGATACCTATGATTTTCTCTATACTTGGAGCTTGGATAGACCAATTTAGAAGGTCACTAAGGTGAATGCGTGTGAGTTTGCCAGCAAAATTAATTTTGCTGCAATCAGTTCTATTAATAATACTTGATAATGTGGATGCTAATCCCAGAAATGGTTCATATGCATACGCAGTAACTTCTACTCCAGTATATCCTAATCCAATAACTACTTTTGTAATCTTAGGAGGAATAATTTTATGAATTTTATATATTTGTTTTACTAGATCTACTGTTTTTTCTATAATCATCTAATAAGGTTAAGGATTTAGATCGTTTAAATGATAGAACTTCTTTTGAAATAAATGAATTCTTGACATTTATATGTGAATGAATGATGATTTTAGGTTGCTCGCCTCATCTTACGAAATGCTCCAGATTTCATTAAATCACAAGGTTTAAGATATTCTGTATTGGCTTCTTCAGCAAATTTACCGAGTAGTTTTGATAGTCTTTTATACCATCTCTTACCTACTTTAAATGGACCCGGAATATGATATCCAGCAGAAACGGCAGCATCAATGATATCATAATTATCTACAATCCTTTCCTCAAGGAGTTTACAACCTTCATTCAAATGAATTGCTGCTACTATTTTAACATCCATTAAACCAGCTTTTTTCTTTCGATTGATTACAGGTTTACCTTTAGACCAATCATAGAACCCCCTTCCAGATTTATAACCTAAATAACCTTGATCTATTAAATTTTTAAATACAGGGCTAGGAGTGAAATCGGGAGATAATGTCGACGCAAAATATTTCATAGAATTATATACTGTATCTAAACCCATAATATCACACATTAAACAGCAACCCATAGGCATTAATTTAATGACATCAGCATCTACTTGCTCATAAGGAATCCCCCTCTTAGTCGCTTCTTCAATTACCCATTTAAAGTATATTTCACCTGTACCAATTACTCTATTTACCACAAATCCGGGTGATTCTTTTTCGAGCCTAATGACCATTCTTTCTCCCCTTAGGCAAGGTAATTTATTGGCAAGTTTGTACCCAATATCCATTGTTTCATTATGTGTTTTTGCTCCTTTAGTAATCTCAATCAAAGTGCTTCCTATCGGACTAAAAAAATGCATACCCATTACTTTATCGGCTCTTCCAGAGAATTCCCCTATTTTTGTAATACTCATTGTTGATGTATCAGAAGCTAAGATTGTGTGATCTGGTGAAAATTCACCCATTTTTTTAAAAATCTCTTGTTTTAATTTCAAAATTTCTGGCACAGCTTCGATTACAAAATCAACACTTTCTACTGCTTTCTTTAGGTCAATCTCCTTTACTAACTTATCTGATAGAGATTTAGCACTCTCACCTTCTTTCAAAAGTCCTTTAGCTTCAAGTACTTTTAAACCTACCGATTTACTATTAATTATATTTTCTACTGCTCTATCAATTGATTGCATTGTTCTACTGTTGAGAATAACTTTTTCAAATCCAGCCAACAAAGCCACTTGAGCTATTTTATGTCCTTGTACTCCCGCTCCAATGACTGCAATGTTCCTAATGTCGCTTATATCGTTCATATTTCAATACCTTTACTCATTTCAAATTATGGGTAGTGGATTTATAATATTTTTGTAACAAATAATATTCCCTCATACCATTTAAAATTACGGTTGTTCAGTTTCGATTTTTTCCCCACAATACATACAATAATTTAATTTTTTGCTAAAAAAGTCACCACATCCAGTGCATCTTTGTAAGTTCAAGTCAATCATTTTTCTTGCCGCATGTAAAAATGATTTTTCCACATTTTCTCCTGTTTTTGATGATGTCTTAAATATTTCTGTCCCCCATCTATATTTTTCGAAAAAAGTTAATGCTTCTTTTTTTGATACCTCTCTTTGATCTTTTAAATCAATCTTTGTGGCTATAAATATCCAAACAACATTTTCAAGAGCATTCCCAGTAATAATTTTAACCCAATTTTCTATATCATATAAGGATTTTTTATTAGTAGTATCGAATAGTATAAACGCTGCTGCTGCTCCATTTGCATAAGCAGGCAATAAAGTACGGTATTTATCTTCTCCTCCAAAATCCCAAATATTTAATTCTAAAGAGATTTCCTTAGAATCATAATTTAAATCTACTTTCTTTCTTTTAAAATCAACACCGATCGTATCTTTAAGATCTTCATAAAATTTGTCCTCACAAAATCTGATTAATAGTGAACTCTTACCAACATTTTTATCTCCAGCTAGCACAATTTTAAATTTAAACATAGTAAGACGGGTCCTTAATTGGTTTTTAATTATAATAAATAAAATAAAATATTACACTATCACTATTGTTTTAAAAATGATGATATCTTTTCTGATAGAAAAAGTAAATTTTCTAATTCAAGTGTTAAATAGGTTACTAACAGTTATAAAACATTGCTGAAAGGCATTCTTTTTTTAAGTGATTGTATTTGAAATCTCGTACAACTATAATTGTTTAAAGAATACAAAAAATTCGTTTTAAATAATATGAAATCTTATTCTTCTTTAAAAAATAATTTGGAATGATATGAAATGGAATACATCTTTATTGAAAATGAGAGTATTGGGAAAATTAGAGCAAAATTGTTAATTAATAAGAATCCCGAAACTTGTAGAGCAATCTGGAATGCTCTTCCATTCGAAGTTAATTTATCGAGATGGGGTGAAGAATTATATGGTGATTGCCCTGTTTCAATTCCCGAAGAAAATTCTCAAACTGAATGCAATGTTGGTGATGTAGGATATTGGATTAGTGGCCAAGGATTTTGCATTTTTTGGGGGCCGACTCCTGCAAGTTCGGGGGATAAACCAGTTGCTGCAAGTCCAGTCAACATTTTTGCTGAAATTGAAGGTGACGCAAAAGCAATTTTTAATGGCTTTTCCTCATTTCAAGGTAATGTAATAAAGGGAGAATAATCGATATAATCCCATTTTTTTCTTTCGTGAGAAGATAGTATTATTTAAAAAAAACTAAGCAAAAATTATTAATACTTAGTATTTCTTAATTTTAATTAGTGAATTAAAATGGTATTAGACAAAGT
>JAHLWT010000014.1 GCA_019057775.1 Promethearchaeota archaeon | reverse complement strand
AAAGCTTCTCCATGGAAATTTGCTGATGCAAAAAAAAAGAACTTTACCATGGATTCCTGGAAAGGAAAAGTCCTTCAGATCAATTATGTGGATCCTGATGAGTCGGACCTGAACGACACATTTAACGATTCCATCGACAAGGCTGTCGATGTTGATAAAGTTATACCAAGAGATCTGTTTAAAGGATTTGGAATAGTCGATTGCGCTTCAACCTGGAAACCCAATGGGTTAATCCGCTGGATTGCAGGGAAAAAGGCTAAAAAGTATGATACAACCATCCTGTTTGATTACGATGCCGTATTGCGAAATCAATGGGGTCTTGCAGAAAACAGCTATAATGTGATTATTGTAGACAAAAACAGGATATGCCGGGCAATTTACTACGGTAAAATTCTTGATAGTGAAATTCAAAAAGTTATCGATCTAATCGTTGAGCTTACAAAGGAATGAGATATAATTTATTTATCCCGGTGGTTAGTTTTAGCTGCAGGTGAATTGCGCCGAAAGTGGTGGCAGACTCCAAATTGGCTATGACAGTTTCGGCGAGGTTGTAAACAAACTGTATTATCTACAATAATGGAACCTCTCCGAGGGTTCTTTTATATTTCTATTAGATGACTCCCTGCTCCCGTGGAACTAGGAGAAGCAGTATTCAGATTTCCACCTGACATTGATCGACCCTCCGGTATCTACCGTTTAGCCATAACCATTCCAGCATTATACATCGGACAAGTACCAAATATTCATCAGAACACCAGAGGTGTTCGATTATGATAGAAAAATTATTTAGTAAAGAAAACCGGTCCAACTACCATCTTTCATTAGTGAGGGATCTCTTCATGGACCGGAATAGAAAAACAGTAAATTTTTTACACAATCAGGCAAGGCAAATTATTTACTGTTCTACCAACATCAGATCCAGTTGCTTTTTAGGTAAATTGGCTCTGGTAATTTCAACCTTTACCGGGTCACCTAACTGATACTTTTTATGTGTATGGCGTCCGGTAATACAAAAATTACCTTCGTCGAATTCGTAAAAGTCATCGTTCATATCCCTGATCGGGACAAGCCCTTCGCATTTGTTCTCGCTGATTTCAACATATAATCCCCACTCAACAACACCAGAAATAATACCATCAAATTGTTTTCCTATTTTGTCAATAAGGAATTCAACCTGCTTATATTTAATTGAAGCTCTTTCAGCTTCAGTTGCGCGGACCTCCATTTCGGATGAATGTTTGCAAAGGGTTGAATACCTTTTCTCACTTTTCGATGGTTCTTTTTGTAAATAGGCATCAAGCAAACGGTGAACAATCATATCAGGGTAACGGCGGATCGGTGATGTAAAATGAGTATAGAGTGAGAAAGCCAGGCCATAATGTCCTATGTTATTGATGGAATATTTAGCTTTTGCCATGGAACGGAGCGCAAGTGTTTCAACAAGATTTTGTTCCCTCTTGCCCTGAACATTTTTGAGTAGCATATTTAATGAATCTGATAATTTTCTATGGGTGGATGTGTCAATCCTGTGGCCAAATTTTTTGATAATATAAATGAAAGATTGCAATTTTTCCTGGTTTGGCTTGTCATGAACCCTGTAAACAAAGGTTTTTGGTTTTTTCCCGGTTTTCTTCCCGATAAACTCAGCCACTTTTTGGTTTGCCAGTAGCATGAATTCTTCAATTAACTGATTCGATGGTTTGTTTTCCTTAAAAAACACCCCCAAAGGCGTTCCTTTTTCGTCAATGTTGAATTTTACTTCGATCCTCTCGATATCGAGAGAACCATTTTTTAATCTTCGTTGTCTGAGTATTTGAGCCAACTGATTCAGTTGTAATAATTCCTCCTTAAGCTCACCCTTGCCTGTTTCAATAATGTTTTGAGCTTCCTCATAAGTAAACCGTTTGTCAGAGCAAATTATAGTCCGGCCAAACCAATTATTTAAAACATTTGCCTGATTATCCAGTTCAAATACAACTGAATAACACAATTTTTCCTCATGAGGTCGTAAAGAACAAGTATCATTTGAAAGAGCCTCAGGCAGCATCGGCACCACACGGTCGACTAAATATACAGAAGTTGCCCTTTTGTGTGCTTCTTTATCCAGGAGTGAATTTTCATGAATATAATAGGTTACATCGGCGATATGAACTCCAACTTCCCAGTTACCTGATTTCAGGCTCCTTATAGAGAGTGCATCATCGAAGTCTTTAGCATCCTCCGGATCGATGGTAAACGTTGTTACTTTCCTAAAGTCTCTCCTCCTGGCGATATCAGCCTTGGTTATGGTATCGACAATTTTATCTGCCGCTTCCAGAACCTTTTCAGGAAACTGGTAAGGTAATTCAAACTCTGCCAGGATTGCATGCATTTCAACTTCATTATCTCCCGGATTCCCAAGTACCTCGATAATTTCACCAATTGGATTTTTAACGTTTATTGGCCAGTCAGTTATTTTTGCAATCACCTTTTGACCGTTCCGGGCATTGTTCAGTTTATTCAGGGGAATGAAAATATCGTATGGCATTTGCTTATTGATTGGTATCAGAAATGCAAAATGTGCCGAAATCTCAATGATACCTACGAAAGTTTTTTTACTTCTTTCAAGGATTTCTACAACCTCGCCCTCCAACCTTCGTCCTTTACGTTTCGCATACAGATAAACCTTTACGTTATCGCCCTGTAATGCATGGTTTAAGTTCGCCTGGGCAACAAAAACCTTTTCGGGGAATTGGTTAGAAAGGATATATGCGGAGCCGTTTGGAGTCAGATCAACAATACCCGTGGTAAAACCTCCTTTGGATTTTAATTTATACTTGCCCGTATGAATTTCAGTCAGGAATCCGGTTTCCCTTAACTCAACTAACAATTCATTGATTAATCGTCGGGTAGCCGTATCCTTAATTTCAAATCTTTTAGCCAATTGTTTGTAGTTAAGTGAAAGTCCGGGATTGTTTGTAAATACTCCCCGTAATTTATCACCTAAGTTTTTTTTGTTGATTGCTTTGATCCTGACTTTTTTTGTTTTTTTTCGTGCAACCATTTTTATTTTATTGTAAATTTTAAGGTAAAAGTTTCCAGGGTTATGCTCCCCGTTAAGAATCAGTAAATATATTAAACATATGGGAAAATTATCCGGTCAATTAAAGAAATACAAAATAAGGTTAGTCTTAAGTGGCTGAGGTACAAGGGACTTCACTCATATGGGCATTTTAAAAGCCCTGAAGAAAAAAATATTAAATCCGAAATTCTTCATCAAAATACCGCTTCAACAATTTTTCTGATATTATCCGATCGTCCCATAGTATAGTAATGAACCACCGGTACTGCGGAACGAACCAGCTCCCTGGATTGTTCAATTGCCCAGTCAATTCCCGCCTGCCTGATTTTTTCTTTCGAATTACATTTCAAAATTTCACGGACCAATTCTTCCGGCAGATCGATATTAAATGTTTTGGGCAAGTACTGCAAATGTTCGAATATTGTAATAGGCTTTATTCCGGGAATTATGGGCACATCAATACCTTCATTGCGGCAAAGTTCAACAAACCTGAAGAACTTTGAATTATCGAAAAACATTTGGGTCACTATGAAATCTGCGCCGGCCTCAACTTTCTTTTTAAGAAAATGCAGGTCGGATTTCATGTTTGGTGATTCCGGATGCTTTTCAGGATATCCCGCCACACCAATCGAAAAATTAGTTGGCTTGGCATATTCCAGATCATCATCCAGGTAGATACCCTTGTTCATGTTGCTGATTTGGTTTATTAAATCCAGAGCATATTTATGTCCTCCTTTTTCAGGTTTAAAAATTTTTGATTCAATATCCGGATCACCCCGCACGGCCAGAATATTATTTATTCCAAGAAAATGCAGATCAATCAGGGCATTTTCGGTTTCTTCCCTGGTAAATCCTCCACAGATAAGATGCGGAACTACAGTTATGTTGTATCTGTATTTTATTGCTGCCGATATCGCTACTGTTCCCGGTCGTTTCCAAATGTTGCGTCTTTCCAGCAGATTGGATTGAACTTCCTTGTAAACTACTTCTTCCTGATGATAGGTAATGTTAATATACGGTGGATTAAATTCTATTAAAGGATCCAGTGTCGCGTATATCGATTTGATATCATCACCCCTGAGGGGTGGTAATAGCTCAAATGAGCAAAGAGTTTTATTTGAATGCCTGAGTATGTCGATTACTTGTTCTCCCATAATGTTTTACATAAGTTATATGTTATTAGTTATAAGCTATTTGTTATCGGTTAGTTTTTTACAAACAACAAATAATATTTAACATACCAGCCTGCCTGATGGCAATAGCCGGACAAGCTGCTCCTGCCTCTTTTCATCCAATACCCGGCAACCAGCTTTTAGGAATTAACATATAACTTTTAACTTATAACATTTAACATTTTATTATATTCTGTTTCTTTTACTCTTACTCTTACTACACTGATTAATTAGCAATTTTATTTATATAGCAAAACTGCAGCCAGCCACTTTTCAGCTTCTTTAACACATATTCCTTTTCTTCGGGCATAATCTTCAACCTGGTCTTTTCTGACCTTTCCAATTTCGAAAAAATGTGATTCGGGATGCGAAAAAATCAGTCCACATACAGAAGATGCAGGAAACATGGAAAAATTTTCAGTTAAGGTAATACCTGTTGTCTTTTCAGCATCAAGCAGATTAAAGACTTTCTGTTTTTCAGAATGATCAGGGCAAGCAGGATAACCATAAGCAGGCCGGATTCCCTGATACCTTGTTTGAAAAAGATCTTGTTTTGACAGATTTTCCTTTTTGGCATATCCCCAGAATTCTTTTCTTATTCGTTCATGAATTCGCTCAATAAATGCCTCCACCAGACGGTCGGCAAGAGCTTTTACCATGATGGCAGAATAATCATCATGGGTCATTTCGAACTCCTGAATATATATCTCCAGGCCAATACCGGCTGTGGCAGCAAACAAGCCAACGTAATCGTTCTTTCCTGATTCCTCCGGAGCAATAAAACCGGATAAGGAAAGGTTATAACCTGATGATGTTTTTTCAGTTTGCTGCCGTAACAGGTTAAGTTTTGTCAATATTTTTTGCTTCGATTCATCGTGGTATACGGTGATATCATCACCGGCTGAATTAGCAGGGAACAAACCTAAAACCATATTGGCCTGCAGAACCTTATCTTTGATCAAACGATCAAGGTATTGCTGGGCATCTTTGTATAGTTTCCTGGCTTCTTTCCCTTTTTCAGGGTGATCCAGGATATCCGGAAACCGTCCTTTCAGCTCCCATACATGAAAGAAAAATGTCCAGTCGATATAATCCCTGATCTCTTCCAGACTATAATTCCTGAATTTTTTAATACCAATCAAATCAGGCTTTGGTGGAGTATAGTTTTGCCATTTGTAATCAGGTTTGTTTTTGCGGGCTTCTTCAATAGGAATATAATTCCGTTTAATACCCGCATTTATTTCCCTTAGTTTACGGTATTTATCTCCCGTTTCATTTAGGTATTTTTCTTTATGGTTTACTGACAGTAAGTCGGATACGACTTTTACGCTCATCGAGGCATCTTTGACATGAATAACCCTATTGGGATAAGTGGGGTGTATTTTTACAGCAGTATGTAACACGGAGGTTGTGGCGCCTCCTATTAGTAAAGGGATATCGAGTCCTTCCCTTTCCATTTTCTTTGCAATATGTACCATCTCCTCCAATGAAGGAGTGATCAGTCCGCTTAGTCCAATGATGCTGACATTTTCTTCCTTTGCAATGCTGATAATTTTCTCTGAAGGCACCATAACTCCCAGATCGACAACTTCATAATTATTACATCCAAGAACAATTCCAACAATGTTCTTGCCGATATCATGAACATCTCCTTTTACAGTTGCCAACAGGATTTTACCTGCTGAATTCGCCGTTTTACCAGGATCAGTTTCTGCCTGGACGTATGGCATAAGAACTGTCACAGCCTTTTTCATTACCCTTGCACTCTTAATTACCTGGGGCAGGAACATTTTTCCGGAGCCAAATAAATCCCCCACTATGTTCATTCCCTTCATGAGAGGGCCATCAATTATATCGATGGATTTTTGAAAAGATTTTCTAGCCTCCAGAACGTCCTTTTCAATGTAATCGGTTATTCCTTTAATTAAAGAATAAGTTAATCGATCGTTAACCGGATATTTTCTCCACTCAGATTTTTGGGTTATGATGATCTCTTTATCTGCCGATTTCTGTGCAAAGGAAACAAGTCTTTCAGTAGCATCCTGCCTTCGGTTCAGGATAACATCTTCAACCCGTTCTAAAAGATCTTTTGGTATTTCATCATAAACCATAAGTACACCCGCGTTAACTATACCCATATCGAGGCCTGCATTTATGGCATGATACAAAAAAGCTGAATGCATGGCTTCCCGGATAAGATTGTTTCCCCTGAATGAAAAAGACAGGTTGCTGATTCCTCCGCTAACATGGACATGAGGCAGATTTTCTTTAATCCATTTTGTAGCCCTTATAAAATCGATAGCGAAATTATCGTGTTCTTCAATACCGGTAGCTATGGTTAAGATGTTCGGGTCAAAAATAATATCATGAGCAGGGAAATCGAGTACTGAAGTGAGAATTTTGTATGCCCGCTTGCAAATCTCTGTTTTCCTTTCAAATGTTACTGCCTGGCCTTGTTCGTCAAAGGCCATAACCACCGTGGCAGCACCATATTCTTTAATAAGATTGGCTTGCTTTTTAAAAACTTCTTCACCTTCTTTCAGACTAATGGAATTTACGACAGATTTTCCCTGAACACACTTCAAACCGGCTTCAATTACTGACCATTTGGAGGAATCGATCATAACAGGAATTCTGGCAATTTCAGGATCGGAAGCAAGAAAATTCAAAAACCGGGTCATGGCTTTTTCAGAATCCAGCATTGCGTCGTCCATATTAACATCGAGTATCTGTGCTCCTCCCTCAACTTGCTGCCTTGCTACGGAAAGCGCTTCTTCGTATTTTTCCTCACGGATCAGCCTGGTAAATTTTCTTGAGCCTGATACATTGGTCCGTTCACCGATATTAATGAAGTTGCTTCCGGGAAAAACGGTTAATGGTTCTAATCCGCTTAAATTTAATGTCTGTTTCAGATCGGGTGGTGATCTTCTTTCTGCTTTTTCAGCGAGCTTTACAAACCGCTTAATATGTTCAGGTGTTGTTCCACAACATCCGCCAACAATGTTGACGAATTTATTATCGAGGAAATCTTTGATATACCCGGCCATTTCATCCGGTGTTTCTTCGTATTCTCCAAACTGGTTTGGCAGGCCGGCATTCGGATAAATACTTACCGGAAAAGGTGCTTTTTCAGAAAGTTCCTCGATGAATGGACGAAGCTCCTTTGCTCCAAACGAACAGTTTAATCCAATACTAAACAATTTCATATGGGAAAGGGAATTAAGAAAGGCTTCAACAGTTTGTCCTGAAAGTGTCCGTCCGCTTAAGTCGTTAACGGTTCCCGAAACCATGACAGGAATTTCCTTTTTCTTATCGCTGAGCAAATGTTTGATGGCGAAGAGAGCTGCTTTTGCATTCAGAGTATCGAATATGGTTTCCACAAGCAACAGGTCAACACCTCCATCGATTAAACCTGCAATTTGTTCCCGGTAGGAAACAGCCAGGTCATCAAAATTGACCAATCTGAATCCGGGATCATCAACATCGGGTGAAATGGAAACTGTTTTATTGGTTGGGCCTATCGATCCGGCAACAAATCTGGGTTTTTGAGGCGTTTTTCTTGAAAATTCATCAGCAATTTCCCTGGCAATCCTGGAAGCAGTGAGGTTTATTTCATAAACCAGCTCTTCTGTTTTATAATCAGCCATCGAAATCCGGTTTGCATTAAAGGTATTGGTCTCAACAATGTCTGCCCCTGCTTCCAGAAATTGTCTGTGAATATCTCTGATTATTTCAGGCTGTGTAAGCGAAAGGATATCATTGTTTCCTTTTAATTCGAAAGGGAAATTTTCAAAACGCTCCCCCCGGAAATCCTTTTCTTCTAAATCACAGGCCTGGATCATTGTCCCCATGGCTCCATCAAGGACCAAAACCCTGTTTTGAATTGCCTGGTAAATATTTGTAATATTATCCATATAAAATATTTATGACTACCCGGTTATTTTTTTATCTTTTACCCCATTAAATTTGTGCCACAGGCATGCCTTTGGCAGAATAATGGAATAATGTTTTTATCAAATGCCAGAACACTTTTATACAATGAAATTTCATCTTACTAATTTGTCAGCCGAATGCAATTCGGCTCTACTTTTTTTACCTTAAGCACTTTCCTTAACAATTTAACAATTTCATCAACTTCCTTCTGCCCTATTCCCAGTGCTCCATGCCCCTTACCCTCTGCCTGCCACTGCTACCCAAACCTCAATCAAACAGTTCAAATTTAAATTTACCGGTAATTCCAATTTTTTTCCTGAAAATTAAAATCGCTGCTAAAATTAATTTTTTCAGTTTTATTTCAGCCAATACAGATTCCATGTCAGATTCTCTCCGGATCTTGTTACAAAAAATGGTTGCATAAGCGTCTGCAAGCAGCGTGTTCTTACAAGCCACCATAACGGCATCAGCTTTTCCGAAACTCGTGGAATGTCCAAACCTGCCGGAAGAAGTACAAATACCAAGTAGTGAATATTCAGGAGTAACCGATAATCCTATTTTTCCCGAAAAGGGTGAATTACCTGCAAAAACAGAGATGTTTAATGGTTCCTTTATTTTTATAAAACAATCTCCGCCGTTTTCGATAATCAATTCATTCACATTATATTTTTTTATAATGGATCTGCCTATAAACTGGGCAAACGCACCGGCGACAGATGCCATCGGGCCGCTTCCTGAAACATTTGATACACTTGTCATTTCCCTGATAATGCCCGGAGCACCTGTAGTGCTTTCAACAGGTGAAAAAGATCGCAAAAATTCATTGTTTTTCCTGCCGTAATTCTCCAAAATCTTTCTTAATTCAATTATTTTATTCAATGTAAATGCCTCTATTTCTTCATGGTAAGAACACGGATCAATCCCGATCCAAAGATCAGTTTCGAGGTAACTTGTGGTAAAGTACCTGAACCGGGTTTTCCCCATTTTTCCCCTATATAGCCGTGGTTGATACATGCTGTTTTTTCAAAAATCCAGTTGAAATAATTCCAAAGGACAAGCCTTGACGCAGAGCCCGCAGGCAACACATTTTTCAGGTTCAAAGATTAGTTCCCAACTGAGTTTATGCATGGTTAAGACACGGGAAAAACAAACAGCTGTACAACTTCCGCAATGAATACAAGCTTGCTGGTCAAACCGGATTTTTGCTTCTATCGGCAAACATGCAATATTTTTTTCCTCTAAATAATTAATCCCTTTGTCCAGATTTGCCTTTTCCGATTCAAATTCCAGTAACAGATTTCCTTCTTTTTCCGGGTTTATTTCCGCTTTTAGAATATTAATCTTTAAATCGTAATTTCTGATAAGATTATAAGTTATCGGTTCATCAACAATTCCAGGTGGAAATGTTAAAACATATCTTCGTTTCATTGTTATACTCCTCTGATATTAAGTTTATTCAATGATGTTAAAGTGGAAAATAACTGAACGGGTTCAGTTAAATATAATTCTTTATTTGATATCCATTTTTTTAATTCACTGGCAATGGTTCTGGCTTTACTAATGCTAGACAAGGGTGCAGTCCGAATTTTTTTGCCGTTTATTTGAATTTCTCCCGATTGCAGATCTTTGTAATTGGTTGTACCCATAGTTGTATGTTCCGGAGAACCATAATCGATAACAGTCGTTTCAATTTGTTTATTTTGAATAGAAACAAAAGCCGCCATCTCCTCATCCAATAAAGGAATAGGAATTCCAATGCCAATAAAAATACTAACTCCATATTTTTCAAAATATCCGGCTTTAATGAAATCAGTATGCATTTTTTTAAGATCTCCGATAACGGCAATTGTTGCACTGTTGCTTTTTGGAATTCCAGAGGTGTTTTTTGGTACAGATGTGTTGAATTGGGTTCCATTCCACGAAACATATCCCTGTGCACCGCCAAGGAAAATCCGGGTTCCGATACCAATGGTTCGTAATTCGGGATCATTTAATAAAGGACTTAATTCTCCGGATGTGGAATATGTTGCATTCCCTGATTTTGGCAATAAAACACCCATATAGGTATATTTTATTTTATTGCTTGTATTAACAGCGACACGGTAATTCTGATAAGCATTCCGTGGATTAAACATAATAATTTCATTCACAGTTTCCTTGTTGATCAATGTTTCAATTTTTTTCCTCGGATAACAATCCGTGCCCTTCCCTGTGGCTTTTAATTCAATGTCTTTTCCTGAAATTAAATCTTCTATAACATGGGCACCTCCATATTTTTCATTGTTTAAAGATTCTTCAGTGGCCCCAATATAGGCATCAACAGCAGCAATACCGGTAAAAACGGGAACATTGTTTAAGGTAGCGCTTTCCATCCTTATAGGTGGTTCGGTATGTCCGAAATTTATAAAAGCCCCGGAGGAACACATGGGTCCGAAGGTAGCCGTAGTGACGATGTCCACCTTCTTTACAATTTCCCCAGGTTCTAATTCTTTTGCCATTTGTGTGACTTCTTCTGCTGTCAAAACAATGGCCTCTCCTTTGGCAATTTTTTCATTTATTTCAGCATATGATTTTTTTTGTTTCATTTTTTTAAATTTCAAAAGGTAAATAAGCTTATTTATATTCTGCTTATTTCTAAAATTCGATCCGCCGAATTTTATTACAATGTTTGGTATAAAATATCTTTATGTCAGGTTGAACAATAAAAAAAAGTAAGGGAGAAACTGACCGGTGTGGTCATAAGAACGAATTAGACAGGCCTTCAAACAAGATTTGTTCGAAGTCTAACGCATGCACATAGGCATGAAGGGCATTGTAAAATCTCTGAAGATTAAATGGAAAGAAACTCCCACCGGAATAATTGCCGGGAAAGTTGTTTTTTGTCTTTTGAATAACCTGTTCATTGATTTTGTGTTTAAGTTATCATCTCCCGTTTTACCGGGATTAGGTGTTAGCACCTTTTTTCCGCTCGGTGGAAAAGGTTGCTAGAGGTTCGTTGAGCCTAATCTCTCCCCTCTTCTTAATAAATCAAACACCCTTAAAAGAAAGGAATATTTGAATTTGAGCCTGCTAAGGTAAACTGAAAATATTTAACTTCCAAGAAATTATTGCTAATTTTACCTGCACCAACCGCTCAAATCGAAAGCAATAAAATGCAAAAAAAACTATCCATTTATAATACCTTAACCGGGAAAAAGGGGAAATTTACACCTATTAATCCCCCTCATGTTGGTTTATATGTTTGCGGGCCAACAGTTTATGGAGAAGCTCATTTGGGCCATGCCCGCCCGGCCATTACCTTTGACCTGCTTTTCAGGTATCTCAAACACCTGGGATATAATGTTCGCTATGTGAGAAATATTACCGATGTGGGGCACCTGGAGCAGGATGCTGACGAAGGAGAAGATAAGGTTGGCAAAAGAGCACGGCTGGAACAACTCGAGCCGATGGAGGTGGTACAGAAATATATAAATAGCTACCACCATAATATGCGTCAGCTTAATGTGCTTGAACCAGGTATTGAACCTTTGGCTTCAGGACATATTATTGATCAGCAGGAATTTGTAAGTAAAATCATTGAAAACGGATTTGCCTATGAAGTGAACGGATCGGTTTATTTTAACCTGAAAAGATACAATAGTAAATATAGAAATTACGGAAAACTTTCAGGAAGGGTTCTGGAAGATCTGCTTTCTTATACAAGAGAGCTTGAAGGACGTGAAGAAAAGAAAAACCCATATGATTTTGCTTTATGGAAAAAAGCAAAGCCTGAACATATTATGAAATGGCCTTCCGAATGGAGTACCGGCTTTCCGGGATGGCACCTCGAATGCTCTGTGATGAGCACAAAATACCTCGGTGAAAAATTTGATATCCACGGTGGTGGAATGGATCTGCTATTCCCACACCATGAATGTGAAATAGCCCAATCAAAAGCAGCTTTGGGAAAGGAATCCGTAAAATACTGGATGCATAATAACCTGGTTACATTAAATGGCCAAAAGATGGGTAAATCACTGGGCAATTCCATTTCCCTGGATGAATTTTTTACCGGTAAGCATAAATTGCTTGAAAAAGCATATACCCCAATGACCATCCGGTTCTTTATGCTGCAGGCTCATTACCGTAGCCCACTGGATTTCACAAATAGGGCTCTCCAGGCTTCAGAAAAAGGATTGGAAAGATTGTTTTCAGGGATACATACACTCGATAAGATTAAACCTTCATCAAATTCAACCCTTGACATCGAATCCCTGGAAAAAAGATGCTACGATGCCTTAAATGACGATCTGGACACCCCTATTCTGATTTCATATCTGTTTGATGGGATTAGAATGATCAATTCAATCCAAATTGAACAGGAATCCATCAATAAGGAAGATCTTGAAATACTGATAAAGCTGTATCATACCTTCGTGGGAGATATACTTGGGTTACAGACAGAAGAAATCTCCATGGGTAAAGATAAACTTTCAGATGAGCTGATCGATACGATCCTGAATATTCGCCTTGAAGCAAAACGGAACAAAGACTTTGGAACAGCTGACAGGATTCGTAATGCCCTGAACAGATTGGGTATCGAGATTAAGGATACAAAGGATGGTTTTGACTGGGAAATAATCTCAAAGGATAAGTTAAAAACGGGAAAGAAATCACAAATTTCCCGGCAGGGTTGAAACGCCAGTAAGTTACGGCCCTACAAAGGATATTTTTCCTGTTCCGGCCCATGAACTAAACGAACTTAGCGAAGCGATCTCATGATCCGCCGGCTGGCGGAGAATAACTGTTCTCACGATCCGCCGGCTGGCGGAGAGTAAATGGTTTCTCCCTGATGAGCAGTAGCAATTGGACCGGTATTCTATTTATACGTTTTTTCCCTATAATAATCCGACCCCTCCAGGGTCGATGTTTCGGAACAACTCTTCCAGGTCTGTACCATAGGCATCCCTTCGGGAGCAGATGCTGGAAGGTTTGACGAGTCGGGGGAAGAATAAACAATTATTTTATAATCTAAGAAAAGAACCTCGGAGAGGTTCTATTATTGTAGAAAGTACAGCCAGTTAATAAAAACGCCGTAACTGCTATTGCTGCTTAGGAGTGTAGTGTTGCTTACGGCGCAATTAGCCGGATGTTAAATCATGGATTTCATTATTTTCCCATATGAGATGCCTTTGGTAAATCACTAAAATTTTACCCCGTTGGAAATTCCTACGGGGTTTATCCGGGTTAGGGATATATCAAAATCACATCCGCAAAAGGTAGATTTTTATTACTTCATATTTTCCCTTTATATTTGCAAACTATCCCATGACAATAAATTTACAAATCATAATCCTTAAATGGAACCGTATAATATACATTTTAAATATTGTAACAGTCTTTTTAGCTATTCAAGGTTAAAAACCCGGATGGTTAACATCGGAGATGTGCCTTTAGGTGGCACATCACCAATCCGGATACAATCCATGACAAATACCAATACCCTGGATACAAAAACAACGGTAGAACAATGCATAAGGATTATAGATTCCGGAGCTGACTATGTTAGAATAACAACTCAGGGGAGAAAAGAAGCAGAAAATTTAGTAAATATAAAGAAGGAATTGAGGGAAAAAGGATACCATACCCCCCTGATTGCTGATGTTCATTTTAACCCGGATATTGCTGAAATGGCCGCTGGAATTGTCGAAAAAGTCAGGATAAATCCCGGAAACTTTGCTGACAGGAGGCAACCATTTTCAGACAAGCAATATTCGGAGAAGGAATATAAGTCTGGCATTGATAACATCCGGGTACGACTAATTTCCCTGATTAATATTTGTAAGGATTATGGTACTGCCATCAGAATTGGTGTAAACCATGGTTCCTTATCTGACAGGATATTAAGCCGGTACGGCAATACTCCCGAAGGAATGGTGGAATCTGCCATGGAATTTCTTCATGTTTGTATAAATGAAAATTTCCATGATGTTGTTTTTTCAATGAAGTCCAGTAATACTCTTGTTATGGTTCAGGCATATCGACTTCTGGTTAACCGGATGTTCAAAGAGGGGCTGGTTTATCCTATCCATCTGGGTGTTACTGAAGCCGGTGGAGGAGAGGATGGAAGGATAAAATCGGCTGTGGGCATTGGTAGCCTGCTGGCGGATGGTATCGGCGATACAATTAGAGTTTCACTGACGGAAGAACCGGAATTCGAGATTCCGGTAGCTAAAAAACTGATTGGTTATTTTTCCGGTCGTAGCGATCATTCGGAAATCAAAGAAGGTCCTGGAATAATAATCAATCCGTTTCGGTATCAGAGACGAAAAACAAACACGGTTCGAAACATTGGTGGAGTAAATGTACCGGTTGTAGTGACTGATCTGAGTGAAGAAAGATCAATTTCGTTTTCTTTTTTTTCACAACTGGGATATAAGTACGATGCTAAAGAAAACAACTGGATCATTTCCGATCAGGCTACAGATTTTATTTATCTGGGCGATCGGAGAATTGAATGTTTAGTGCCGGAAGAATTGGGGATGATTGTCGATTATTCTGCCTGGAAAAATGACACTGGAGAAAAAGATCGTCTTTTCCCCCTTTTTTCTTTTCATGAGTATATTGGGAAAAAGAACAGATCCGACTTGCTGAATTTTATTAAAATTGATCTGCCCGGATTGGATGAAAAGGATTTGAAATACCTTGAGGGAGATGATACAGTGGTTTTAGTCCTTCAGACTCAAAACCAAAATGGTATGGCTGAGCAAAGAGCACTGATCTGCCGGTTAATGGATAATTTAAACAACATTCCGGTTATTATTCAACGGGATTACAAGGGAAAAAACCCTGAAGATTTGTTGCTTAAGAGTGCTTCTGACCTTGGTGCTTTACTGCTGGATGGCCTTGGTGATGGAGTCTGGATCAGGAATAAGGGGCTGATAACCTGCCGGGAAATAAATTCAACCGGTTTTGGCATATTGCAGGCAAGCCGGGTCAGAACAACCAAAGTTGAGTACATATCATGCCCCTCATGCGGACGAACTCTATTTGACCTGCTGGAAACAACAGCAAAAATCAGGGAAGCAACTTATCATCTGAAAGGATTAAAAATTGGGATCATGGGATGTATAGTTAACGGGCCAGGAGAAATGGCTGATGCTGATTATGGATATGTCGGATCGGGAAAGGGAAAAATAACATTATACCGGAAACAGGAAATAGTAAAGCGAAACATACCTTCAAAAGATGCTGTGAATGAGCTTGTTAATTTAATAAAAGAAAGCGGCGACTGGTTTGATCCGTAACTTGTGAGGGACCGTCCGCCTCCCGATAGCTATCGGGATTGCGGTCCGACGGCTGAAGGAGGGAAGATCATTTGTTTACCTCCAGGTCACATAAGCGGGAGCCCGTCCGACGAATGTATATTTTGCAGTCGTACTTTATTTATTCTTTGACTTTTAAATTAATTTAGTTTAATTTTATCCTGAATTTAGAATATAAAAAATCCAAAAAAATGAAATCAATTAAAAAAACTCTTTTTCTATGTCTTTCCATAGCATTAATCCTGTTCCTGAACGCGTGTGAAAAAGATGATCCTTTTAAGGACGAATATGAACCAAATGATAGCCTTACTGAAGCCATAGAACTGACTTTGGAAACACAGATCAATGCTTCTATATCCAAAGGCAATCATGATTTTTATAGTTTTACTATTGTTGATAATCAGAAGATAATTAAAAATGCCCTGATTGAATTGGGAAATTTTTCCGATAATTTACAAATTGTTTGTTCCATTTATGATGATCTTGGCAACCTTAGGGTAACATATGAAGGTGGAGCGGGAACGGGTTATGCGATAAAATGGCCTACAACCGGAGCTACATACTATTTGGAAATATATGATAAATCTGAAGATGAAGAGGGGGATTATACTTTAAAAGTTACCGATCTGAATGATAATGACGATAATGAACCAAATGATACTTTTGGCCAGGCTACGATTATTTCAAGCTACCCAACCGGAAATATTTCCGGCACTATAGTTGTGACTGCTTCTACAGAATATCCAAACGGTGATTTTGATTTTTTCCTGGTTCTCGTAAGGCCAAATAAGAAGGTTGATTTTACTGTTTCACCACTAGCGAACGACCTGGAACTTCACTTTAAAATCTATGACGAGAGTCAAATATTGAAGGACGAGGGTTTAGACGGTAACGATGGCCAAGTTCTTAATTTTTATTTAAATAACCCTTCCGGTTCTGATATTACTGTGTATATTAAATTAGGTGGTATTCTTGGGAAAAGTTTAAAAGGTAATTATACTATATCCTTTACCGAATCAGATGCAACATAGGGCAGTTAATAACTTTAAATATGGAGGTTTTTAACGAAATGCATGTCTCTATTGAAAGCTTTACCGGTGGAGAGGGTCATGTTATAAGCCTTTCCCTTGATAATACCAATGCAGGTGTGGCTCAATTTTATGTTAAGCTGGGCGGTTTACTCGGAAGTTCATATAACGGAGACTATTTCATAACCTTTGATGATTAAACCTTAAAAAAGAATTTGCAGGGATGCAACTCGTAA
>JAHLWT010000013.1 GCA_019057775.1 Promethearchaeota archaeon | reverse complement strand
TGAACGGTATTCCTGGACTTTTTTATCAATCCTGCGACTTTAGTACAATTTTGAAACTCAATCATTAGATATAGCGCTTGATATCGCTCCTTCAGTTTGGTCTTCCTTTCCTTTTTGTACAGCTCGACCAGATTGTCGTGATCGGGAGAGTTCCTTGTTATTTGAAGTTTTTTCATGAATTTAAAGAGAGAAAAAACCTTCTTGAAAGGGTGTAATATCCAGGTGATATAAGAGGAAACGCTGTGAGGATGCCAAATTATTTAGTTCGTCATAAATATAATTAAATTTAAATTTTAAAACATTATTATGTTACTAAAATGTTTATTAAAAAATTAATAAAAAATTAATAAAATCAAATAGAATCCATTAAAAGGGCAGATTAATTGAAAACTCTGAGTTCTGAAGAGGAAATAGATATAATATTAGAAGACACTGGAATTAACAAAAGATTTGAGACTCCTTTTAGATTTCAACGGTTATACGACTTTTTAAATCAAGTTAAAAAAAAAGAAGATCAGATTCTAATATCAATCATTCTACCCGCGTATAATGAAGAAAAAACAATTAAACAACTATTAGAGAGTCTTCCCAATGATAATTCTATTGAAATCATTGTGATTGATGACAATTCAACAGATAACAGCGCAAGAGAAATTAGGAAAGCCAATAATAACAGGAAGATAAGATTTCTAAAGCACAAACAGAATCGTGGATATGGGGGGGCTATAGTTACAGGAATTAAGCAAGCAAAAGGTGATGTTATAGTAACAATGGATTCTGATGGGCAACATTGTCCAAATGATATCTTGAAATTAGTGAAACCAATATTCCTTGGTGAAGCGGATTGTACAATTGGTTCAAGATATTTAGGAAGCAATTACTATGATTTACCATTAAAAACGAGATTGGGAGAAGCTATTATCGAAAAGCTTTTGCAAATATTTTTCAATCAAAAAGTTATGAATAATCAGAATGGATTTCGCGCGTTTAATCGAAAATTATGCTCACTTTTAGAAAATGCAGAATTTCATGGATTTGCGTATGCTACTGAAATGCTTCTTTTGATTTTAATTAATGGAAATAGAATACAAGAATGTCCAGTTAAAGTTTATCAACGTGAACATGGATCTTCAAAAATTAGTTTGGTTAAACTGATTCTAAATCTTTACACTTGTTTTGCGAGATATGTAATTGGTAATTTATTAAATATTATAAAACAACGATTAAGAAATAATCATTCCTAAGTGAATTTTGAATTAATTAGATTAACTTAAAGATTTTTACTTTTTTCTCATTAAGTTAAAGAAGTTAACTGAGATGTCAAATTCCAAGAAATATTTTTCCCAACAGAATTAATTTTTTCTTAACATCTCTAAAAACGCTTTTTTGTTCTAATTTTCATCATAATTAGGGAAAATTAACTAATCTCAATACCATATGAATACTGAATTCATAAATTTTTAGATTAATCTGTGATTTGTGAAATTAATAATCAAATTTGATGAAATAGATTAAGTTGAATTATACTAAAAAAACAATAGGAATAATCACAATTTCTCTCTTTTCAATTTATTTGATCGTGATTTTTTTCTTTAGGGACATTTACATTACGTTATATTACTGGAACGTTCCAATTATATTACTGATGGGTTTCGTCATAGTTATCTTTGTTTTCTTCTTATATATCAATATGAATCATAAAGAGGGAAATAAAATGCTTTATCATCTCCCAATTTGCTCAGAAAATTCATTTAAATTTATATTTTTAATGTTTATAACAATTAACCTCTTTATCCCTTCTGTTACTAACAATAATTCAATAATATTGTGGGAAAATCTAAATTTTATAAATTATTTTAAAGCAATACTTGCAATTTTAAGTTATGCTTTTTTACCAGGAGCCAATATATATAAAATTATTTTTCCCCATAATTCTTTAAGTAAAAAATTCAGAATTGAACCGATTTTAATAAAATTAACATTTTATCCTCTCATTTCTTTTAGCTTTTTGGGAGTAGCTATTTTAATTTTTGATCAAATTGGATTAATTAAGAAACAAATGGAAATTCTCTTGTTCATTGCAATTTTATTATTGTTTTTAATGGACATAGGATCTCAAATAAAGAAAAAATCTAAAATAAAATTAGAAATAATTAAAGTAGGCATTTCAAAATATAGCTTTATTATCCTATTGCTAGCATTAGGAATTTTAACAGTTTCAATAGGTTTTCAAATTGGATGGGAATATCTTGTATCTGGTGATCCTTGGGATGCTATAAAAAATGCGAAATATATCGGAGATCCAAATTCATCTCCTATTTATAACGATAAATATCCAAACTTCTGGGGTTATGTCTCTTATGGTCTATCTCTCGTAGGAGGTTTGCCATTTATAAATATCAATTCATTAATAGCGCCATTTAGTTATTTATTTATTACTTCTGCATACATTTTTATGAAATCAGTTTTCTCTAATAATGATTCAAAGTATGCCGTTCTCTCTACAATTTTATTATCATTGTTTTCGGGTTTTTTAATATTTCCTCTTATTTCATCTTTAATTTTTGTAAATGAGTTTTATTTTATTTATAAAAGCTTCTCGTACTTTCTGTTTTTTTGTAGTTTAGGTTTATTTTTTATATTAATAACTAATAAAACTAAAACGAGGGATACAACTAAATCCCTCTGGAAACGAGCAGAAATTAAAATTCTTATTCTTGGGGCAAGTTTCTTAGTAATAAGTTTTATGAATTATATGTTTCCCTTAATAGCAGGGATAATCCTCCTTTTTTTATTCTGTTTATTTTCAGAGAGAGTAAATAAATCTGCCAATTTTACTTATTTTATACTGTATACATTAATTGCGGTTATATTATTATTAATTTTTGATATAATACTTAACTTTTATCTCAGTTATATAATAATTGAGTGGATTCTAGCGTTTTTCCCGTATATTTCGACTTTAGATAATGCCGGTTATATCATTTTTCGTCTGTTAATTTACTCCTTGTTTTTCTTTTTTATTTTCTTTGTTTACCTTTTAAATAAAGTATATTGTAAGTATCTCGTGAAAGAAGACAAAATAGGCAGTAAGTTCAAGTTTGATTTTCATAAGATTCTCAAACTAATTCTAGTAATTTTCACACTATTCATGATTTTTGAATTGGTTTTTATTTTTCTAGATGAATTTTTTTTCAGTTTTAAATTAAGTAGCGAATTTTTCTTCTTTTTGTTTTTAGATAACATATATTTAAATCTTGGATTTATTGGAATTTTAGGAATTTATCTTTCTTATTATACTTATAAAATGAATAAAAACTTGTTCTTCATTTTAATTTCCTGGGTTGTTATCTCGTTTATTACAGCATTCTCTCTCATTTTAATAGAAACAATAATTAATTTCCCTTCCTCTCCAAAAAACATTCCAGATCGAAATCATTTATTAATGACTTACTGGTTTGATAGAATTTGGTTCTATTCTATTCCCTCTTTGTGCATTTTTACTTCCATAGGTCTAATTAAACTTTTAGGGAAACTTAAACATCACAATTTTTTAAACCGGATGAATTTTTCAAAAACGTTAATAAAAAATACATTTTCCTTAATCCTAATTTTCTTTTCTTTTTCTGGTATAATTCTTACAGGAGTTTTATATGGGAATGCAAACTTTAGATATACTAAAACTCAAATTAAAACTCTTGATTGGATTTCAGATAATATTCCGTTTGATTCTGGAGTATTAGTAGGTGATAATTTTTTTATGGGAGTTGGTGCAGATTCTATTACTTATGTTAGGCATTATTTCTTTTATGATATTTTTGAAATTGATTTGAATGAAACTAAATGTATTGAACAGATTGAATATTTAAAAAATGAAACAATTCAATATGTAATAATCTCACAATTTTTTATTTCTTATTTTCTCAATAAATCAAGTTTTACTAACAATATTTTAATACCAAATTTTTACAATATTACCATATATCAATCTGGAGATTTATCAATACATTATGCTCCATATTTTGATTGAATTTTATATGAAAATGATGCAATAAGCTAACAATTTAAGATCTTTAATTTAGTGATTTTCCGGGACCAAAAGGGCGTAAACGTGCAATTCTACGCTCAAATCCAGCGATATTGGAAACACCACGAAATTTGAAAATAAGCTGGTTGATAGAAATCACAAAACTAATTATTCTCATTTTATCAACATTGTTGTTAATAAAATTCATAATATAGTAATTTTTAAAATCTAATTTTAGATTTTTAAAGATTAAGTTCTCTTTATTCGGAGTCATGATTTGTGCTATGATCTCATTATTGGATATATTAATTATTTTATAATTCGAATCCTTGAAATCACCTATAGCTACAAACCGTTTTCTACCCTTATTATCAACAAGGACTATTTTTGAATTTGCATACTGAAATCTAAACATTCTAACTCTTGCTAGCAAGTTGCCGTAATTGTCTTTTATTTCTTGAATTTTATAAAGTAGATTGTCTCTTCTTTCAAATATTATTAATTTATCATTCAATAAATCATGAATTCTCAAATCACAATCTAATTTGAATAAAGGAATTTCTAGTGTAGCAATGACTTGCCCAAATTTATTAAAAATTTTTTCTCTTCCAAAAGTATCAAATTGTTTCTTTATGATAATGCTCGATTTATTTTCTTTAGAACTTCTATTTAAATTTTTAATTGAATTTGCCATTGTAACTTGAGAAAAATTTTATCTTTTATTTATATTTTAATTAATATAAATTTCTAAAATAAATTTATAAGTATTAAACTAAATGCTTTTTATTTGAGAATTTTTTTGCTAGATTCATTGTATGTGTATTTCAAAGTATGAATATTTTAATTATTAATCTACCTAGGTTTCAAGGGTTTTCAGTTACTCGAGAAGGTCGTTGTGAATTTGTATGCAATTACCGTGTAGATACACCAGCTACACTATTAATATTAGCTGGACAATTGAAAAATCATTATCATGAGATTTACTTCATAGATGCTAATGCTCAAGATTTAAACTACTCAACATTAAGAAATCATATAACAAAGAAGAATCCCAATTGTGTGATCTTTACTTTTAATTCCTGGATAATTGATTACGATTTAAAAATCTGTGAGCAAGTAAAAAAAATAAAACCTTCTTGTATAACTATAGGATATTCATGGTATGCAGAGAATTTTGGGAAAGAAATTCTCACCAAATTTCCTTTCTTGGATATTCAAATAATTGCAGATCCCTTTTCTGTGATTGAAGATTTAATAAAAAACTTAAGTATAGATAGAAATTTTGAAGAAATTGGAGGAATAGCATATAGAGATAATATAAATCAAATTAAGCTAAATGAGAAATTAATTCTAAAAAAAAAATTCAATGAATTACCACTACCCGCATATGATTTAATTAAATCATTTAAGCCTTATTACCTATATACTCCTCTGTTAAAACCATATGCATTGGTTTATGCTGGAAAAGGTTGCCCATATAGTTGTTCTTATTGTCCTGATGCTAATACTCAATATAGTGGCCGTTCAATGGAAAATATAATTAGAGAATTAGAATTATTGAAGGAAATGGGTAATATCAAATATGTGTGGTTTTATGATGAGATTTTTACCTTGAATCAGAGACGAACTATTGAAGTTTGTAACAGTATGATAGAAAAGAACTTAAAAATTAAATGGTTTTGTGATTCTAGAGTAGATTTGGTTAATAAAAAACTCTTAAAACTAATGAAAGCGGCAGGTTGTATTGGAATTTCATATGGTGTTGAATCTGGTTCCAATAAAATTCTGAGTGCCATGAAAAAATCAATAACCTCAAAACAAGCAATAAGCGCTTTAAATTGGACTCGAGAAGTTAATATACCGACTCAACTGAATTTAATTTTAGGATATATTGGAGAGAATGAAAAAACCTTAAAAGAAACTGAAAATTTCGTTAGGTTAACATTACCTCAAATCTTGCAGATTTCTATTATTGTAGCAATGAGTGGAACGGAATTTACGAATTTAGCAAACAAAAATAATTGGATAAGCGATAATTTAACTTGGCAAGAAAAAATTACCGATCTTCGAATTGATAAAAGCCGGTATAAACCATTTCAACTCGATCTTCTAAAAGAAATAAGAAAATTATATAGAATTTTATATCTGAATCCAAAATGGTGGATAAATAATATTAAAACTTTAATTAAAAACCCTGATTTAATTCTTCCGATTTTAGGTATTCTATTAAACAGAACAAACTCAATTAAAATTATCTAAGATTTGAGCTAACCAAATTTCTTAAAAAAAATTTAAAAATTTAGTTCTTGCTCTTTCATTATAGAGAGCGCTTCATCAATAGTCAATAGTTTGGCGTTTAATAACCTTTCTGCTTTACTAACATCTAGAAAACAGCGCATCGGTCTTTCTGCTACTTGTTGGAACATATCACTCGTTACTGGTGAAACTAATTCTTTATTAATACCGAAAATTTCACATATTTTAAGAGTAAAATCATAACGATTCAAACAATTCTTTCCCGTTATATGAAAAATCCCTTGTTTGTCAGATTTAGCTAGAGCTATTAAAATTTCAGCTAAATTATCTGCCAGTGTAGGAGTGCTGTATTGATCCGTAACAATTTTTATCCTATCTTCATCTCGAAGTTTACCTAATGCCCATATAACAAAGTTCATTGTTTTTCCAGAGCTAGATTTTAAACCTTTTAGCTCATTAGGATTCCATCCAAAGACTAAGCTTGTTCTTGCTATTGCAAAATTGATATTGGCTTTTTTTATCTCATTCTCTGCTTCTAATTTATGTTTTCCATAAATATTTAAAGGATTTGTCTGACTTTCTTCCGTGTAAGATTGAGCTACCCCATCATATACATAATCAGTGGATATGAAAATCATTCTTGCTTGAATTTCCTTACATGCATCGGCTACGTACTTAGTTGCTTCCACATTAACTTTTCTAGATTCTTCTTCATTTTTTTCACAATAATCTACATTATGTAATGCAGAACAATCAATAACAATTTTTGGACTAATGTCTTTAATTAAAGAATATGTCTCTTCTTTATTTGTTTTATTTAATTTGTAGATCTCACAATCATTATTCTTTATTGTTCTATCATTATAAGTTCCACTGACTTTAAAATCAGTCTTCGCAAGGCTTGCTAACTTAAAACCGGTAAGCCCACTAGCTCCAATAATCAATAAATTGTCCATAATCTTTAAACTTTTTTTAAGATTAGATTAAATTCATTAACATTTATAGGTTTAATTATTTTTTAGATTGGTGGAAAAATTATGAGTTTAACTATAAACAAAAGTATTAGCTACTCTCTGGATTAATTTTCTTATAAATATAGGGATTCTTGATCTATTCTCCATATATTTATTATAAAATACTCCCTGAAATAAAGTTCTAACCGCTTTTTTTAAATCAATTTTAACATACACATTGAAAGTAAATTTATCTCTTATCTTCTTAATTTCTCGGGCACTAATGTGTTCATAATCCATAACTGAATCGTAAATCCAATCTTCAATTTTTTTTTTTGTTAGCCACCCTTTTTCTTTTGATAACTCATATAATTGAGTACCCGGAAAGGGTTGAAATATAGTTGCTTGTATGTCTGTTGGTCTTAAAATTCGATTTAATTGAATTGTCTTATTAATATCCTTTTTAGTTTCATAAGGGATTCCTATCATGTTAAATGAAAGAGTTTTTATACCATATTTCTGGGTTAGTCTAAAAGCTTTTATAATTTGTTCATTTGATATCTGCCTATCTAAAACAGTTCTTCTTATTTTTTCACTCCCAGACTCAACTCCAAGTAATAACCCATTACAGTTTGCTTTCTTAAGAGCTTTAGCTGTTTCATCTGTGATTGTTTCTACTCTTGCATTACATACAAAGGGTAATCCAACTTCTCTAGCATATAAATCACAGAATTCTAGTAACCACTTTTTATTGTGTGTGAAAGTATCATCTTGAAAAGCAACATTTTTAATTCCGTATTTTTTCTTTAATTTTTTTATCTCAGAAACTATATTTTCTGGTGTTCGCATTCTTACGAATTTTCCTTTACCTTTACATACGTTCCTCTTGTAGTAATTAACACAATAAGTACAATTATAAGGACATCCTCGACCGGCATATACGTCTAATAAATAGTTTCTTCCTATAACATATTTGTTAACATCAAAAATATCTCGGTCTAACTCGAAAATGTCTAAATCTTGAGTTAAATCACGAATATCGTTTTTTATTATTCTATTTTCTATTTTAACCCATAAATTTTGAATATGTGAATAATCATTATTTGATTCAAGCTTATCAAGCAATTCTTCAAATGCTTGTTCACCCTCACCCACACATATTACATCTGCATACTTTATAGACTGTTCTGGGGCTACAATTGGGTGGACACCTCCAAGTACTATTAAAGCTTCACAAATTTTTATTATTTCCTTTATTAATTCTTTTGTAAATTGAAAATCAAATGTACTAATTGAGAAACCAATTACATCTGGTTTAAATTCAAAGATAAATTTATAGCAATCTTGTTTCGTAGCACCCCAAGTAAAATCAAACAATTTAATATTGTAATTTCTCTTCTTTTTTTTTAACCATCCAGAAATATAGCCAATTCCTGGAGATAAAGCTTCTTGATGTGTGACATTTGGATAAATTAATAAGATATTCAATAACTAATCCCGATAATTTGAATAAATTTAGTATAGCTAATTATTTAAAGTAAATAAAAATTGATGTTATCAAGATTAATTTCAATTAAACCTGAAAAGATATCATTCCCTTTACCAATGTTTTAAAAGCGTTTAAATTTTAGTTAACATCTCTTTAGCCTTAATAGAATTTCAATAAAAATCCAGACAATAAGTTTTATTTGTTTTATCAATTTATACATTTAATAGAAAAATAAATGATTAATTGGAATATTACAAAAAGAATAACGATTATTGACGAAGGTAATAATATATGATTGATGGTATTGTCATCAAGGAATTAAAAAAGTTTAATGATGATCGAGGTTTTTTTTCAGAGATCTTAAGAGAAGACTGGAAAGATCTTTTAGGTGAGGATACAATCGTCCAATTTAATCTCTCATATAGTTATCCAGATATCGTTAGAGCTTGGCATAGGCATTTGAGGGGGCAAATTGATTATTTTATCTGTATCACTGGAGCAATAAAAGTTTGTGCCTATGATGATAGAAAAGATTCAAAAACTTATGGAGAACTCGATGAAATTGTACTAACTGGTGAGGATCTAAGAATTGCTAAGATACCCGGCATATTATGGCATGGTTATAAAGCTTTGGGCACAAAACCAATTAAAATGTTATATGGTGTAAATAAACTTTATGAATATGCTAACCCGGATGAAGAAAGAAGGCCATGGGATGATAAAACAATAATTCCAGAATCATTAAATGGAAAAAAGAATGATTCCAGAATAGGTAAGCCATATAACTGGTATTATTCACCAAATAAATAATTAAATGATTATTTTCTATATTAAATATTAATTTTGAAATTGGAGTATAAAATAAATGAATGTTTTGGTAGCAGGTGGAGCGGGTTACGTGGGTAGTATTTTAATCCCTCGCCTTCTTGATCAAGGTTACAATGTCACTTGCTTAGATAAATTATTTTTTGGGGAAGAATCAATAGAATCCTTTAAAAATAGAATTAATCTCAAAAAAGAAGATATTAGGACATTTGATCCATCCATTCTTAATGATATTGATGTATGTATCAATCTCGTTGCTGTTTCCCAACCTGATCAAACAGAATCTATTGATCCAAAGTTATATTACGAGATAAATCATCTTGGATCTGTAAGATTGGCGAATCTAAGTAAAAAAAAGGGGATTAAGAGGTATATTTTTACATCAACTTGTAGTGTGTATGGATTTCAAGAAGAAATTATAAGTGAGGAGAGCAAAACTAACCCCCTTGAAGCTTATGGTAAATCAAAAGTGTTAGCAGAAAAAGATATTTTAGCTTTAGCTGATGATAATTTTAATGTTACAATTCTAAGACCAGGGACTATGTATGGGTTTTCCCCAAAGATGAGGTTCGATTTGGTTGTCAATGGAATGACGTGGGCATTGCAAGAATATAAAAAAATAAATGTTATGAGGGATGGGAAACAATGGAGGCCAAATGTTCATGTTCAAGATGTTGCTAGACTTATAAGTACAATAATGGAAACTGAAGAAGAGAAAATCCAGAAGGAAATTTTTAATGTAGGAGCGAATGAACAAAATTATCAAATACGACCTTTAGCAAAGCTTATTGGCGATTCTGTTGGAATAGATTATGAACTTAACTGGTATGGTGAACCAGATACGAGATCATATAAAGTTGATTTTTCTAAGCTTAAGGATAAATTAGGCTTTAAGATTAAATTTACTGTTCCTGAAGCAGCAAGAGATGTTTATAAAGCATTAGATGAAAAAAAAACCGAAAAAACCGAAAAAACGTCTATTGTTGGATGGTTTAAAAAACTTAGTCAAGAAGGAGCGGTAAAGCTTCTAAATATTTAAATAACTCACAAATCTTATAAATTGCCTATTTTTTTATATAATTTTTTGATATTTCCTTTTCAAAATTACTGCATCTTAATAAAGTATCAAATGTTCCAGCATCAGACCAAAAACCATTGATTATCTTAGCTATAGTCTTTCTTTCATTTATATAATAATTATTTACGTCTGTGATTTCTAATTCTCCTCGAGCTGAATAACCAATTTCATGTATCACTTTTTCAATTATGTCAAAGATCTTCTCATCATAAAAATATAATCCGGTTACACACAAACTCGAGCGAGGTTTTTCTGGTTTTTCTTCTATATTGATAATATCTCCCTCATCATTTAATTCCGCAACTCCAAATCTTTCTGGGTCAACTACTTTTTTAAGAAATAAGAAACAATCGAAATCACTATTAGTTTCGAAATCTCTTACTTCTTCAGCGAAAAAATCTTCAAATATATTATCTCCTAATATTACAGCAATTTTATTCGCCTTCACTATTTCTTTTGTTAAATAGAGTGCTTCTGCGATACCACCTACTCCCTGTTGATAAACATAATTAAATTTAGCGTTAAATTCTGAACCATCCCCAAGTAACTTTATGAAATCTCCAACACTCTCACCTCCAAGAACGATAGTAATATCTGTAATGCCTGAGTTTGTCAATGTCTTAATAACTTTATATATCATTGGCTCATTATAAACAGGTAATAGATGCTTATTAGTGACTTTTGTGAGAGGTGCTAATCTTGTCCCAATTCCTCCTGCTAAAATTACTCCTTTAATAAATTATCACTTCTTTTTTTTGAATAATAAGTTCTATGAATATTCAATAAATTTTATTATTTTTTGCTCAAATTCTAATCCATATTTAAAGATGTCTTTCCCTAATCAATTAATTTCAAAAAGAGTTCTTCAAGATATAATTCAGGTTCTATTATCCTTAGAACTTTGAAATTTCCGATTATTTGAATTAATTTATGGTAATACTCTCTTTGTCGTAAAGTCACTATAAGGTTATCTTTCTCTTCAATAACGTCATGAATAAAATCTTGTTTTTTGAGTAAGCTTTTTAATTGAGATTTGTTTTCCTTAATTTCTATTTTTACTTTAATTTGTAATTGTGTAAGTTTCTTTATTTCATTTGTAGAACCAACTCTTAAGATACCTCCCATTTTAATAAAAGCAACACGATTACATAACTTTTCTACAACACTCATATCATGACTCGTTAAAAATATTGTTTTTTTTAAATTTTTCAATTTCTCGATGATAAAATTTGTAGATTTGACATCTAGACCTAAAGTTGGCTCATCAAGAAATAGAATTTGACGTTCTAATAATAAAGTTCTACATAAAGCAAGTTTCATCTTCATTCCACTTGAAAAATATTCCACGTATTGATCTAACCACCTAGTTAAACCAAACTCTTCAGCTAATTTTTGTATTTTTGTTTTATAGTTAGCTATTTTATAAATTTTACAAAAGAATTTCAAATTATCATATCCCGTAATTCTATTATATAACATATCACTTGCCAGCATAAGTCCTATCATTGCCTTAACTTTTTTAGAATTTAAGGTAACATCAAGACCATCGATTTTAGCATAACCACTTGTAGGTTGTGTAATTGTCGTAAGGATTTGGATTAATGTTGTCTTACCAGCACCATTTGGACCTAACAATCCAAAGATTTCTCCCTCGGAAATTGAGAGGCTTACATTATTTAATGCTCTTATTTCCATTTTTCTGCCTTTTAACTTATAATTTTTTGATAAGTTCACAGTTTCTATAATCTTTTTCATATTTTTTAGTATCCCGTTATTCCGTATTTTTTATAAATTAAATTAAATAGAAATACTCCTATAAAGGGAAGAATTAGAGCTGTACCTATCAAAAATGTAAAATGAAATGGATATAATGAAATTATATTAAATCCAATGTTTTGAATCCAACTAAATCTTAAAAAGTCAAAAATATAATAAAGGGGATTTAAGACAATTATACTTTTAACAAAACCTGGAAATATTTCAAATGGATATGTAATGCAACTAAACCAAAAGATAAATAGAAGAGAGAACTGTAGAACGTTCCAGATATTTTCATTAGATATTGCAAATACTCCAAGAATGAGCCCAATACCACTAAAAATTAACGCAATAAGAAAAAATATAATAATAATAAATAGTATCGTTGTTATAGAAATTGGATTAAATATAAGAGCTAATATAAAAAAAAAAATAAAAGGGATTGATATCAAAATTAGATGTGACAAAAATATCCCAAATAAAAGATTAAATCGATTAAATGGGCCAATAATCAAAGCAGGTAAAGTTTTCCAATATTTTTCCATTCTAAATTGGCCTGGAAAGATACTTGTGATTCCCGATAATATCATTATATTGTACGCGATAAATTGATACAAAATGAAATTATTAGAAGTCCATGCACCAACGTTATCCCTTAATTCAAATAAGTTACCCATGATTATTAACGGTGTAAAAATGGAGATAATGTGAGTTATGTATGAGAGGATTAAACCAAGTTTATATCTCAATTGCAATTTTATGTTTTTTTCAGTTAGAGCCATAATTTGAGATAAATTATCCTTGATTTGATGTGAAATTGTCATCTTGATTATTTTGTTAAGTAAATTAATTTATAATTTTAAATTTCAAATATTTATTATTTATTGATATGTAGGTTAAAGAATAATATATTCTAGTTATTTTAAAATTACTTTAAATTAACAAATTCTTACTTTTTTAATGATCTTCCTATACATAAGACACTAGCACTGGTAAACCAAGGAGAAATACGATCAAATATTCGAGAGATCAACTTTCCAAAGAAATTCATCTCAAAATTTACACTATTCCTAATTTTTAGAAAAGGAAAATCTACACCTAATCCTATATTATGATTTTTTGAATCACTAAAATCATGTGGAACTGTCCTCAAAACTTTGAAATTCGATTGTTTTAAAAAAGATTGTAATTCTTCAGGTGTAAATCTATATTCATTGAAATGAAAATATTTTTTCCTTTTTCCTTTCTTCTTTTTATCATTTTTTGATTTCGAATTATTTAACCTTGATTTTTCCAAAAATGAGTTAACTAGTTTAAATAAAAAATAAAGCCTATTTATGTAATTTAAAATGGGTTTAATAACTATTTTTCTAATAATATTTACCACGGGAGTGGATACAAAAATTAATCCATTTGGTTTTAAAACCCTGAATGCTTCCTTTAAAGCAGGAATTGGACCATCTTCAAAATGCTCAATGACTCCCATAGAAATGTAGGCATCAAAATAATTATCAGGATACTCGAGATTTAATATATCTCCATGTTCAACTTGCAGTGATTCGTCATAATTTTTTAATTTATTAATAGCTGATTTATTATTATCAATTCCTTTAATATTATAACCACGTTTTGTTAAATATATGACCCATTTTCCAAATCCACATCCTGCGTCTATAATTTTTCCATTCTTAGGAAGATATGATAAAAACATAACTCGAGGTGCAGTTTCTATATCACACGCATTTATTTCTTGCTCAATAGTTCTTGAAGACCACATAAAATCCCAAAGAGAGCAACTAGGATTGCGATCTATAAAAAATAATTTTCTCATGAGCTAAACTAACAGTGTAAGTTAAATAACTAAATATTTTTAAATTTTAAATTATTAATAATTTTCTTTATTGAACTTTTCTCTTTTTTGGTAATAACTTCTTCTAATTCCTTTTTATTTGTATTCTCTTTTATGAAGCTATTTAATCTGCGTTTTAAATTTTTATGAATTTCATTATTTGCATCAAAAATGTTTGATTGTTCATTAGGATCTTTAATAACGTCATACATTTCCTCGATTCCGTACCCATATTTAATATATTTATAGTTTTTAGTTCTTATAAAATAAATATTGTCAAGTAATTTCGGTATAAGACCTTTGTCAATTGTCGTTCTATGAAAATTAATTCTATTCAACATCTCTTGTTTCGATTTAATAAATTCTCCATATGCATAAATTAGAGTCGATTTATTGCTAATCTGATGCATAATAGAATTCTCTACCTTTAGGTATTGGTTCCTAATATCAGAAATACCGGTTAAATGAAGAATTGTGTGAAATAAATCCTTTAAAACAACAATTTCATTAATTTTCTTTCGGTTAAAGTTTTTATTATAAATAATTAAAGGAATTTTAACCATCCCTTCATAAATACTATGAAAGACTCCATGAGTCCAATAGAAATGATCATTCTGATCTGCTAGGAGTTCGCCATGATCGGAAGTTATAATTACATAAGAATTTTTTAACAGCCCTGATTTTTTAAGTTTTAAGAAAATTTTCTTAATAACTGAGTCACTATAAATAACACTTGCATCATAAAATTTTTTTAAGACACTCATTTCACTCTCTGAAATATGTTTTGATTCTAAATTAATCTCTATAAAATTTTTTAGAGTATGGAGAAATCGAGATTTAATTATTTTAAAGTCTTTTTCACTTATATCTAGTGACTCTAAATTTTTTTTTGTTGAATAATATGGAGCATGATTAGCCATAATATTAAAAAACAAGAATTTAGGTTGATTACTAGCTTTTCTAAAAAGATTTAGGTTAAATTCTTCGATTTGCTTAATTGAATTTCTGTTTCTACCAAAAAAAAATTTTTTCCATGTAAAATGAAGTACAGAATTTTCAACTTTATTTCTTAGAATCTCCCAAAAATTTAATACTAAATGTGATGTTGTTTTACTTTTAATGAAGGTATCTAATTTATTTATTATTCCATATTTATAAGTATCCATCCATCTAAAGAAAACATTATCAAACCCTCTTGTTAAACCGGTGTGATCACTGATCCAGGGATTTTCAGTATAGCAAACCGTGTAATAGCCTAGATCTTTTAATATTTCTGCTAATACAGGGATTTTGTCGCTTAGTTTATATTGATTTTTATTAACTTGAGAATATTGAGATTCATATAATCCTGTGAACATCGAGATGTGCGAAGGTAAAGTCCAGGTACTATTTGAAATACAATTTTCAAAAAAAATTGAATGGTTTAACAGATCATTAATGAATGGAGTAAACGTATAATCTTTGGTTTTAAACGAGACACGATCCGCTCTTAAAGTATCTAATACAATTAGGATAATATTTGGAAGATTCAATGTGTTAAACCGTACACTATATTTAATAGGAAAATGGTTGTTTTAAATTGAACATTTCTAAAAAAATTTGTAGATTATAAAAAATCCAAAGTTTTAAAACTTACCACCTTATTTTTTTCCATTTTTAATCTCAGAAAAAATCAATTGCAGTGTCAAATAAAATTAATATCTAATAGTTCCTTCTAATCTCTATTAATACTCTTTAAAAATATTTGAATATGATTGGATACGGAATTATAAGATTTTTAGAAAAATTATCTGGTCATCGCCTAACTGATCATTTTGATACACTTCAGATATATTATAAATTAATCTCATTAAAAGCAGGATTTGAATTTAAAAAGCGTTTAGCACATGTTAAGACTTTGGAAGATTATATTAATATTGTTAATTCATTTGAATATTCAATTTTTAGAAGATCTAAATTTATAGTTAATATAAAACTATATCAGAAGAAAAAAGAATTAATTGAATTTATCAAATTATATTCTAAAGAAGAACCAAAGATAATACTGGAAATTGGAACTTATGATGGAGGTACGTTATTTTTTTTATCAAGATTTGCCCCCCCTGATGCATTATTAATTACTATGGATTTACCATTTGTAAGAGATGGAGCGGGATATTCACCAGCTAAAATTCCTTTTTACAAATCATTCAAATATAGAAAGCAAAAAATTCATTTCTTGAGAGCTAATTCCCATTTTACATCTTCAATTGAAAAAGTTAAAAAGATTCTAAAGGGAAGACAAATTGATGTATTATTTATTGACGGAGATCATTCATACAAAGGGATAAAAAAAGATTTTGAAAATTATAGCCCTTTTGTAAGACCAGGAGGCATGATTGCATTTCATGATATAGCTGAACATCCTCCTGAATTAAATTGTGAGGTTTCTAAATTTTGGAATGAGTTAAAACAAGATTACAATTTCAAAGAGCTATTCAGTAATAAATTTGAAAAGTGGGCAGGTATAGGTATTATTAGTAAAATCAGTAAATGATTTAAATTTTTAACTGAACAATTATTTAATCAAATCTATGATTTTAATCAATTCCAATAAGACTATTTTTGTTTTCATTGAAATAGAACTTTATTCAACACATATTTTTAGATTGGAAAAATTTAAGATATTTCATAATCTTTTAATTTTAAATAATCTCTTGTTAAGCTAAGAAGATATTGTATGGAAAAATTAGTATCTATAATAATCGTAAATTATAATTCAAATGCTCTCACTATTGAATGTTTGAACTCATTAAAAAATCAAACTCATACTAATTTTGAGATTCTCCTTGTTGATAATGGTTCAAAATATGAAGTTTTCTTAGATTTAAAAGAGAAATTAAAACTAAATCAAGATGAATTAAATATAGAGTTAATTCGAAGTGATATAAACCTTTATTTTGGTGCAGGTAACAATAAAGCTATTAAAATAGCAAAAGGGGAGTATATTTGTTTGTTGAATAATGATACAGAAGTGATGCCCAACTTCATTGAAAAAATGGTTGAATTCTTGGAAAAAAATCCGCATGCAGGTATGATTACACCTAAAATAAAATTATTCCCTGATAAAGATTATATCTGGACGACAGGAGGAGTAGTTGATTTTTACACTTCTGGTGTTGTCACTAATCGAGGATACTTAGAGTACGATCCAGAAGATAAAATGTACACTAAAATTGAAACCATAGATTTCGCTCCAGGAACTGCTCTCTTTGTAAAAAAAAAATACCTTGAAAAAATTGGTTTAATGGATGAGATCTATTTCATGTATTGGGAGGACCCAGATTGGAACTATAGAGCAAAAGAAAGTGGATTTGAAAGCTATTTTGTTCCAACAACTATAGTTTATCATAAGATTCCAATAAATCGAGGTATAGATAGCAGAAGAGCTATATTTAATGATTTTTTCTTTAAAAGAAATAAACAAATACTTGTGTGGAGATATGCGAGAATAAGTCAATTAATAATATTTTATTTAAAATTCTATTTTCAAATCTTTATAGAATTTAAAAAAAAAATAAAACTAAGAGCATTTGCTCTAATTTGGTTTAATATTATATCAATATGGAAGGGTTTCAGAATAGGTTTGAGGCGAAGAACCAATCGCTCATGCAAGAAATATTTGCTTAAAGATTTTCATTTTATAAAGAAATTTCAGAATTCTTAATGATTAATCTTTCTTTTTAAGTCATTTAAATTAGATTGTTTAAAACTAGAAAAATTTAAGATGATTAGATATTTTCAAGATTCATAGATTTAATTCATTTAAACAAATCAATGGTAAAATTATTGGAAAAACTAGTATCTATCATTATATTAAGCTATAACGATTTTACTCATACTATAAACTGTTTAAAATCATTAACTAAGCAAACTTATAAAAATTTTGAAGTATTCCTTGTGGATAATGGTTCAAAAAAAAGCTTTTTTTTGAAATTAAAGGAAGAGATAAAGCAATTTAGTGATATTCTTAAGATAAATTTAATTCGAAATGAACTTAATCTCTATTTTGCTGCAGGTAATAATAAAGCCATCAAAATAGTAAAGGGAGATTATGTGTGTTTATTGAATTATGATGTCATCGTTAATCCAGACTTTGTGGAAAAGATGGTTAGTTTTTTAAAAGCAAATCCAAATGCAGGGATGATTACTCCTAAAATAAAAATTTACAAAAATAAGAGTTTTATTTGGAATACTGGAGCTTTTTTAAACTACAGGTCTGCAATAGTAATTGGTAATCGAGGTTATTTAGTTTATGATCCCTATGATCAAAAATATAACAATATAGAAACCATTGGATTTGCTCCGGGTACAGCAGTTTTTATAAGGAAGGATGTAATTGATGATATTGGCTTAATGGATGAAATTTTTCTCATGTATCACGAAGATCCAGATTGGAATTTAAAAGCCCAAATGAAAGGATATAAATCCTATTATGTGCCCACAACAACAGTGTATCATAACGTTTCACAAATTATTAATAAAAAAAGGATGATATTTAATTTTCATTTCTTCACTAGAAACTCACAAATCCTTGTGTGGAAACACGCGAACTTCATTGATTTATTGATTTTCTATTACATTTTCAGTATTATGAATTTGGTTATTATTTTCTTAGATACTATGACCAGAAAGTTCGATTTTCTCATCATTCGGCTTCATTCTATTTGGCAAGGATTTAGGACAGGTCTTAAAAGAAGAACAAATCGTTCATGTAGAAAGTGCATGATTTCAGATTATAAATATATTAAAAAAGTTCAAAAATTTTGAACCAAGATTCATATTTGCTTGAGAAATTTATTATAGAGATTAAATAAAATCCTAAATACTTTAAAATTTCCCAAATCTCCTAGTAATATTGGATCTAATGTCTTTGATAGTTTATTATAAGAGAGAAGATGGTAATCCCTTCTAACTTTATTTCTTAAAATTTTAAGGCTTTTAGCTTTTAATATTAATTCCAGATATATTTTCAGTCTTACCTTAAGCTTTTTAATAAAGAAAGAATGAACTAATAAGATTAACTCAGTGATCAAAATAAATGGTATGAGTTTATAAATTTCTTTAATATTTTTAATTAATAAGATAAATCTATTTCTTTCAAGGAAGTAGTATTTAAATCTACTCAGAGTTTGTTGATTTTTCTGATGAATCAAAAATGGGTCATTGGTGGTATAGATTTTATTCCCATTTCTTAAAATTTTTAATGAGAGATCAGTATCCTCATAATACATAAAGAATTCCTTATCAAAACCTCCTATATCTAAAAATAATTTTTTTTTAATAAAAACTGAACCTCCCGATAATCTTTGAGTAATTTTAATAATCTTATCTTTAGGTAATTTCAAACCTAATTCTGGAGTATAAGAAAACCCAAGAAAATGAATTTTAGCTCCAAAATAATGTATGTTGCCATTTTCAAATACTAATGCAGGTGAAATAACAATTTCATGTTTACTTTTATAATTATAGTAAATCTGTTTTAACTTTTCAAAAAAATCATGAGGGAAAATCACATCTTGATTAGTAATAAAAATAAATTCACCGTTGGAATTTCTTACTCCAAAATTACAAGCTTCAGCAAAACCTACATTTACTTTATTTTTAATTAATTTTAGATTAATTTCTTTATCATAAGATTTTATTATATTAATGCTAGAATCTTTTGATTTATTATCAATTATTATTAATTCAATCTCATTTAGATTATCAAGAGTTTTTATAGAATCTAAGTTTCTCTTAAGGAATTTTGCACCATTATATGAAGGGAATATTATGGATATAATAGGATTTGAAGATAGCATAACTAAATATTCCCAACTTTTTCAAAAAAGCATGAAATAAATATTAATTCTTTAATATTACTTGTTTTATTAAAAATTTTATAATAATTTAATATAATGTAACATTTTTTATAATTGAGACAGATATAATTATTTTATATTCAAACAATGCAATAAATAAAGAAGTATGCATAACTTCTACTTTTATTTGAAAAAATCGGTGACTTTGATAAAATCCAGATTACACTTGATTACTTTTTTAATGCCGTTTTTATTTCTCTTATTTCTCTACTTAAAATTGACTAATATTGAAAGTCTACTTTTAAGTTCTGGAAATAGTCTTCTTCCTCTTCTATTTCAAGTTTTAATAGGATTAAGTGCAATTTTTATATTATTATTCTTACCTACTTATCCAATTTTTTTTTATTTACTTAATGATAGATCATTTAAATTCCGTGAAAAGATTTCCATGACTATCGTTTGCAATCTATCATTCTATATATTAATTGGTTTTATAGGGAATACCTTAAATTCGTCTATTTCATTTGAATATTTTTTCTTTGTATTAACAATTACCTTCATTATAATCTTGGTAATTACAAGTTTTTATAGTAATCATCAAGGAACTGTCTTTTTTCTTAAAAAATCAAGCTCTGCTAATTTCGTACAAAAAACTAAAAGAAAAATTTCAATCTTCAGTTATAATAAGAAGTATATATCTCTTAACGGGATTTTATTAATCGCTTTCATCATATTAATATGCATATTAAGTGTTGTTAATACACAATTTTTCGCAGGGACAGATCCTTGGCTCCATATTTCGATTATCAAATATATAACACAAGTTCGCACAATCCCAATTAATGAATATTATGGAGCTTTAGGATTACATATTTACGGCGCCGTATTTCATTTTTTTTCAGGTTTAGATATAATTTTAATTCCCAAATATTTTGTTTTTTTTACTTATCCATTGTCCTCATTAATAGTATACAATCTTCTAATGAGGATATTTAAAAATAAAAATTTAGCTATTTTTGGAGTCTTTCTTTTAGTTTTCTCCTCTTTAGGTTTTTCTTATATGATGATCCAATTCTGGTCATCAGCTATTGCATTGATTCTGGGATTAATGATATTTTTTGTTCTTTATGTTAGGCTCCAAACATTTACAAAGGAAAAATTACCGAAAAGGGAAGATCTAATGTCAAATATGTTGTTTTCATATTTTTTTTTAACCATGCTTTTCATAACCTCTCTTCTTACTCATTCATTGATAACTATGGTCTTAATAATTTCTTATTTATGGATATACTTGATCTATTTTATAACTAACTATAGAAGAGGTTTTGATATTTTGCTTTTAGGTATATTTCTATGTATATTTTCTGTTTTTTATTATTTTAATATTAGTACAGGACATATCCGACAATTATTACCATTCTACGTATTACCTTGGTATTATCTTATGTTTGGAATAATAGCTTTTGCTGGTTTTGAAATAATCCTTATAAAACATTATCGTAAATCAATGGAATTTACTAAAGGTCGGTATAAATTGATAATTGTAGGAAAAAAACATCATATTTATAAGAAAATAGAAGATAAATATTTATTTCCCTTAATTTTCACTTTAATTATCTTTCCAACCCTTTTCTTCTCCATTGGAAACATATTAATTTTCAATTTAGAGCCATTAAGCATTTTTAATATGCTCGATATTTTGATTTTAAGTGTTTTTGCTTATTGGGGATTAGTAGTATTTCAATATAAACCTCGAGGAAAGCCACTATGGTTTTGGTTGCTAGCCTTAAGCCTCATCTTATTAGTAGTTTTTATATTTGACGCATTATTCGTAGTATCCGCTTTCTATTCAAGAATACTATATTTATCTTCTATAGCTATTACAATTGGATTTGTATCCTACCTATATAAATTAATAAGGACGAATTCGATTCAAAATGTTAAATATAAAATGCTTATCATATTCATAATGGTCTTTTCATTAATTATATCTTTCATCCAAATTTCAGAAACAACAAATACATTTAGTTTGAAAGATAGGGAAGTATCTTCGGTAAAATGGTTCGCGAATTATACAGATAACAAACAAGTTATAATCTCTGAATTTGGATGGGAAGCTATTTTTGTGTACTACGACTATCCATTCGAAGATGAAAATGAAAATTTAGCCTTAATGTCAATTCATTTCTTTAAAGCAGTTGAATATCAATTAGTTCACCCTGCTCTACATAATATTTCTGGAAGTAATAATTTGAAGAATATAAAATTATTTTTTCTCACTAATGTGATACTAATACTTCCAAAAGAATTTTATTTACCTTTTAGTTGGCAATTTTTTGATCAACTGAGTAATGAGGAAATCGAATCTTATTATGAATTAGAATATTTAAATCGAATTTTTTCTGCCCGTGGAGCGAGTGGAGAAGAAACACCATATTATTGGGTTATATAAATAATCTAAAATCTATTTTTTTATAGAAATATTGAAAAAACCGTATTTATTTTAGTTTTTAGAAGTTATGTAAATATTTTTAAGAATATAGAATATGTTTCTATTTAAGAAATAAGTATAGAAATTTGTATCAGTGTTTTTTATGGATAAACAGAGAATTTTAAAAGAGGCTCAGCAAATAGCTAAAGAATTTTCCTTCTGGATGGTCTCGGGAAACATAACTCATCTATATGGGTATGTCTATGAGAGTGAAGAAAAAAAATTTGAGTTAGAAATCAAGTTTGATGATAATTTCCCGAATTTACCGCCTCAATTGATTTATCTTGAAGAAATAAAAAGAGTATTAGGAACAATACAACTAAAAAGTATCCAAGATTGGGCTTCAAATTCTTCTGTTGCGCGTATTCTCCGAGAGTTAAAAGCTAAAATAGAAGAAGCTTTAGGTGTTTCTAAAAAAATGTCAGAAGATCAACTAATCCCCATTAAACCAGAGCAAATGCCAAAAGAAACATCTGAAACTGAGGAATATATTACTCCCGATCTAAATGCTTATCCTACTGACTTTGAAGTTGAAAAGTTTGCCGCGCCTTCAGATCCTAATGATAATTTATATTATAATGAAGAACCAAATGTAAACTCTTTTACTGATGCAAATAATAACCCTACAGAAATATTCAACGATTCATCTAAATTGCCTGTTCAAGATATGTTTTATGATGATGGTGAACATATAAGCATAGAAATTAATACTGAATTAGGGTTAGTTCAACAAGAATATGCGTATGATCAACGAGGTCCTAAACATGCAGATCTAAATATCTATATCACTATAACTCTTGCTAAAACGTTTATTATAGCTATAGATTTCACAGAATATCCGAAGAGACCAGTTATTAATTATCCAGATGAGGTTAAAAATATACTGGGGGATCCCTATAAATCTTTAGATTCATTGAAGAATTGGAATCCCAAAAAACCTCTTCATATTGTGGATATTTTGCATGAAGTGGAGAAGAAATTATTTTTTATAAAAGATATCGAGATTCAATCTAAAAAAGTATCAGGGGAATATCAAAGTGAAAAGGATGCTGATAGTTTAACAACCTTAAATGTACATTTATTGACTTATGGATTTAAAGAATATTCTATGAAAATCGATTTAGAACCGTATCCAGCTCCTCCCAATATTAATTTATCCCCGGAGTTAGAACAGATTGTTAATATACCTATTACTGATTTAAATTCTTATAAGAATTGGGTAGAAAAAGAATCAGAACCTGTCGAGGTAGTGAGAGAAATATCTTGGCTTGTTGATAAAAACTCAAGGATTAATTTTGAAATTGATCTTCTAAAAGATCATTATAAAAACATAAAATTTGATCACACCACATCAATTCTAAATGTAGAAATGAAAGGTAAAATGAAGACTGAAGACTTAACTTTCGATTTTCAAATTGATTTACCGATTGATTACCCAATGAAAAGGCCTGAAGTAAAAGTTGTTAACGAATTTGAACTTGAAGTTCACGAGAAAATTAAAAAGGATCTACATGCATCATTTGAAGATTTTTTTAATGAATGGACACCTTTTAGTTATTTAATTGATTTATTTAATCTAATTTCCAAGAAGATTTTTGAAGTATCTGTTGTTTCTTGTGTGATCTGTCATAAAATCGAATGTCCAAGCTGCACAAAAAAAATAGCTGGTGATGAGTATTGTCACGCAGAATGCCCGCATTGTAATAGAGCATATCATTCTCATTGTTGGGATCAGACCATTAAATCATTTGGTAAATGTGGCTTCTGTCTTAGATAAAAACATAAATAATTGATACTTTTGATAAGATGAATGTCTTGATTTTTTTTGTTTTTTAAATTTATTCAAAGTTAATAACTCATTTATATAGTTTTTTAAGAGTATTCATTAAATTTTTTAATTTGAACTCTTTATATTAAACATTCATATTTTCGACAAGGTGATCTTCGTGGAAGTTTTAGATAAAAAATTGAATTTAAAGGAATTAGAAGAAACAATACTCCAATTTTGGAAAGAAGAAAATATATACTCCTTAATACGAAAAAAAGAGGAAGACAAAGAAACCTGGCGTTTTATAGATGGACCCCCCTACACCACAGGACTGATTCATCTTGGAACTGCTTGGAATAAAATTTTAAAAGATTTTGTAATAAAATACAAAAGAATGCGAGGTTTCAAAGCTACAGATACTCCTGGTTATGACACCCATGGATTACCAATCGAGGTTCAAATGGAAAAAGAATTGGGAATCAAAAACAAACAAGAGATCCAAGAATATGGAGTAGATAAATTCATAAAAAACTGCCGAGAGTATGCCTTAAAGAATTTAAAAATAATGAATGAACAGTTTAAACGGTTAGGATGTTATTTCTGGGATTGGGAACATCCTTATGTCACATTATATAATTCTTATCTTGAAGGAGTTTGGTGGACATTAAAAAAAGCATGGGAAAATGATTTATTATATCGATTTTACAGACCTTTAAATTGCTGTCCGAGATGTGCCACAGCGCTTGCTAAACATGAACATGATTATAAGAACATAATTGATACAAGTCTGTTTTTAAAAATAAAATCAGTTGATATGGAAGATACGTACTTTATAATATGGACAACTACGCCATGGACCCTAGTTGCAAATGAGGCTCTCATGGCAAATCCTATAGCCGAATATGCTAAAGTAAAAATTGAAGATTTGAATGAATTTTGGATATTATCTAAGAATTCGATTGTTCATCTTATATCAGGAGAGTTAGGATACAAATATAAAATCGTAGAAGATTATCTTGGAGAAGAATTAGAAGGGATGAGATATATTCATCCATTGATAGAGGAAGTCCCTTTTCAAAAAGAATTAGGGAAAAAGAGCAATAAAGTTCACACCATCATTTTATCTGAGGAATATGTATCAGCTTCGGAAGGTGTAGGATTAGTGCATTCTGCTCCTGGACATGGTCCAGAAGATTTTGAAGTGGGTGTTGCTAATAATATCCCTGTTTTTACTCCAGTCGATATTAGAGGAATTTACACAAATGAAGCAGGTAAATTTGAAGGAAAATTTGTTTTTGATGCGAATGAAGAAATCTTAGATTTATTAAAAGAAAAAGGAACATTAATATTGACAAACGAAATTGAACATGAATATGCACACTGTTGGCGTTGTGATTCAAAATTAGTATATCTTGCAACAAATCAATGGTTTTTTAAAACTGAAAGTCTTATCCCCGAATTATTAGAAAAAAATAAAGAGATATATTGGGTACCGGAATGGGCTGGAGAACGTTGGTTTAAAAGTTGGCTAAGTACACTAAAAGACTGGTGTATCTCACGACAACGTTATTGGGGCATTCCATTAAGTGTATGGATATGTGATAATGAGAATTGTGGAGATATTATAGTAATTGGCTCAAGAAAAGAATTGGAAGAATATGCCGGAGAGAGCCCTGAAGATTTACATCGACCATGGATTGATAAAGTAAGTTGGGCTTGTAAGAAATGTGATAAAGGAACAAAAAAGAGGATTCCTGATATTTTAGATGTATGGTTAGATTCAGGCTCAGTTGTATGGGCAGCGCAAGAAATCTATGATGGAGAGAGTCATTTTGATTCATGGACTCCAGTAGATTTTATCCTTGAAGGTAAGGATCAAATAAGAGGGTGGTTTAACAGTCTGTTAAGTAGCGCTATGGTGTCAACAAAACGTAAGAACTATAATGCTTGTTATATGCATGGGTGGACTTTAAGAAATAAATTAAAAATGAGTAAATCAAAAGGAAATCAAATTCTTCCCGAAGATCTAATTGATGGAACCTTGGATGAGCTTAAACGGAAGAAATCTTATTCAAATATTAAGGGAATTGAAACATTCCGTTTTTATTCTATAGGAGTAACTCAACCTGGCAGGGACTTTAATTTTAATGCAAAAGAATACGCAGATACGTATAAGATCATAAATACAATCTGGAATTGTTACGTGTATGCCAATGAAAAATACAATTTAGCAAAATTTGATCCAGGATTAGTAGAATTCGATGAGATCTCTCTAAGTAAATTAGATAAATGGATTATATCCAGAACTCATTCTACAATTAAAAAAGTAACTGAATTAGCAGATGATTATAAATTACCATGGATTCCTGGAGAACTAAGAGATCTAATAGTTAATGACATTAGTAGATGGTATATTATGTTAAACCGGGAAAAATTGGATATCTATTCTGAAGACCCAAATAAATTTCAAATAATGTTAGTGCTCTATAAGACATTACTAAATGTTCTTTTGATGTTAGCACCAATTAATCCAATGATCAGCGAAGAATTATTTCTCAAAATGTTCAAACCTTATGTTAAATCTCTTGGGTTAGATGAAACTGAAAGTATCCATTTACAAAACTGGCCTATATTTGATGAAAATAAAATAGACGTTAAATTGGAAGATCAAATGCATTTTACTAGAGATTTAATTGAAATAATTAGAGCACTAAAGGAAGAAAACAAAATCAGGTTACGATGGCCAAATAAAAAAATTATTCTTGAACCAAAAGAAGGAATGCCGAAAATTATTTTTCCAGAGATAATAAAAAAAGTGGGGAATGTTAAAGAACTAGAAATCAGAAAGTCTATTGAAGCAAATGAACAGTTAATAAAAGCTGAATCAAAATATTGTAACATATATTTGGATATTAGTCTTGATGATAACCTTTTAGCTGAACGTGTTATTAATGATTTAATTAGAAATATTCAATTTACTCGTAAAAAGAATGGGTTTAAAGTAGGGGAGAAAATCAAATTAAAAATTGGAACTAATACAAAATATTTAAAAGACTATATTGAGAAATATCACGATTTAATATCAGATAAAGTAAGTGTAGAAAACCTTGATATCCTTTTGGGAGACTTATCTGAAGATAAAAATCTAGTAAAGGGGGAATTAAATATTTGTCCAAATAGAGATTGTTCAGCGGCTTTGAAGGATAATGTTATTTCAAAATTAAAAAAACACGCAAATGTAACTTGTCCTCATTGTAAATCAGAATTAAATTTATCTGCGATTAAACCGATTCTATTTACTTTTACGAAAAATTTTTAACTTTTTTCTTATATTCTGGTTTTTTTAAAATTAGATTATTTTATTGTTAAACATTTGTCTTATAATAATTTAACCAATAATCATACATTTCTTTCATTGTGTCTTCGATAGGAATTTTAACATCCCATCCTAATTCCTTTTTTATTTTTGAATTATCTCCGAGTATTATATCCTCGTCTGTTTTTCTTAATTTGTGGGGTGTGTTTTCTATTACTTTAATTTTTTTTGATGATAAACTTAAAGCTATATTTAAAAATTGCCGAATTTGTATTTTTCTACCTGAGCAAATGTTATAAGTTTCTCCAAGTCTTCCATTTGTTGCTGCTAACCAGATTGCTTTAAGCGAATCTTTTATTCCAGTAAAATCTCTAAATGGATTCAAATTTCCTACTTCTATTATTGGTTTTGATAATCCAAGTTCGATTTTTGCGATTTTACTTATGAAATCAGCACAGGCATCACCAATTTTTCGAGGACCTGTTTGATTAAAAAACCTTAGATTAATTATTTCTATACTAAAATTTATAAAATATTGACGAGCAAGGAGTTCCGCCGCAATCTTACTTATACCATAAGGATGAATAGCTAGTAGGGGATCTGTTTCTTTTAATGGGCGTTGAAGTGAAGTAGTTGTTCCATATTCCGCGCTTGTACAAGCAGTAATAACTCTTGTGTTGAGTTTATTCTTTTTTATTGATTCAAAAATATTAATAGTTCCGATAACATTAGTTTCTATTGTATTTACGGGGTTTTCCCAAGAAGGTATAACTAATGGTTGTGCTCCAAAATGAAAAAGATATTTAGGTTTTATTTCTTTAATTATTTTCTCTAATAATTGAGCATTTTTGAGATTACATTCTAGAATTGTTAATTTCTCATTAGATGTAGGAATTTGAATTTTTTCTCCAAATGATCTTAGTTTTTCCTCTGAAGAAAACTCCAATTGTCCTTTTGTATAATGAGTAAGATTTTTCCATTTACGATTTGGTAAATCTAGAGCAAAAACAGCATAATCTTTATTAATACAAAAATCTGTTAAGTGAGATCCTAAAAATCCATTTGCTCCTGTTATTATTATTTTATTCATTTTAACTGTTAATCCTCTATTTGTAAATAATTCCTATTTTAAAAGGCCTCTTTCTTTTAATTCTTGAGTTGCTTTTTGTGATGGTTCTCTAATTTTTGGTTTTTGTTGTTTAATCCAATCAATTACCTCATTAATTCCTTGTTTAAATATTTTCGAAGGTTTGAATCCTAATTTTTTTTTAATTTTAGAAATATCAGCAACACAATGTCTAATATCCCCTACTCTAAATTGTTGGTTATATATAGGTTTAAGACTTGGGTTGATTTTTTCCGTAATAATTTCTGCTACTTCTTTTATTGTAATTGGTAACCCAGTTCCAACATTAAAAATCTCTCCATCTGCGGCCTTTTTATCAATTGATAGAAGAAGCGCTTGACAAACATCATCAACACTTACGAAATCTCTCGATTGATTTCCATCTTCAAAAATAATTGGAGGTTTTCCATGTAATAATCTAGAACTAAAAATTGAGCATACTCCTGTATATGGATTTGAAAGAGCTTGTCTTGAACCATAAACTAAAAAAAACCTTAATATTGTAGTATTTATTCCATAAGTACTTCCAATCATTAAACCCATCTCTTCTTGAACTTGTTTAGAAAGAGCATATACAGAACTAGAATTAAAAGGTGTCATTTCATCAGTTAATATTGATTCACCTTTTTGTCCACAAGAAGGGCAAGTTATTTCCCAATTCTTCATTTCTAATTGTTGATGTGATCTTAGTTTTGGAAAAAATATTCCACAGTTCGCACATTTAGATTTTCCTTCTCCATATACGGTATTAGAAGAGGCAATAACAACTTTTTCAACATTATGATTCTTATTAGCTAATATGTCAAGTAAATTTGCTACTCCTAAAATATTATTATCGATATATTTTTTAATTTGATACATTGATTGACCAACACCGACCATGGCCGCCAAATGAAAAATTATATCATTTTCTCCTACTAGTTCTTCCAACTTTTCATAGTCTGTTACAGAGCCTTTTAGAAATTTAGCTTTTTTATTTAAATAATCTGGTGGTTTATCTATGTTTCCATGCACTTGTTTCTCTAATAAGTCTAAAACAGTTACATCATGCTCTCTTTCATTAATTAATTTATCTACTAAATGCGAACCAATGAAGCCAGCTCCACCTGTAATCAATACTTTTTTTGCCATGTGATAATGTTTAGATTGTTTATTAATTAGTTCATAAGATTTTATCAAAATTAAAGAATGTTATTAAGAAAATAAGACCATCACAAAATAAACAAATTTTTTAATGAAAAAATATGAAAAAATGTGATATTACAATAAAATATCAAAATTAGTATTTATTATGATAATTCGTTCAAAGGCACCTTTTCGTGTGAGTTTTGGAGGGGGAGGGACTGATATGGCACCATATTGTATTGAGCATGGAGGGTGTGTCATAAATACAACAATTGATCGTCATGTATATATCACATTAAAACCTCGGCACGATAAGAAAATAGTAATTTTATCGATTAATGATAATAAAGAATTCGAATTTAATGTTGGAGATCATGATTACTCAACGAAATTTGAATTATTCAAGGGAATAATTAATGTTCTAAATGTAAACGATGGATTTAACATCATCATATATTCAGAACTCCCTGCAGGGTCAGGAATGGGTGGGTCATCTTCACTATCAGTTGCTCTTATAGGTGCTCTTAATAGATATTACAAGCTAGGATTTACAAAGCATGATATTGCTCAAAAAGCTTATGAAATAGAACGCATTGAATTAAAACAAAAAGGTGGATATCAAGATCAATTTGCTGCTGCTTACGGTGGATTTAATTTCATTGATTTTACAAAAAATGTTTCTGTCACACCTATAAAAACTACAGAGGAGACACTAAACGAATTACAATTTCGTTTGATTTTATGTTATGTTGGAGGTTCTCACTTTTCTTCTGATATTCAAGACGAAGTTTTAAAAGGTTATGAATTTGAAAAGAAGTCATATATGGATGCTATGCAAGATTTAAAAAACGTAGCACATTCCATGAAATCAATTATAGAATCCAACGATTTAAGCAGATTAAGCAAATTTGGAGAACTTTTACATCAGGGGTGGTTAGCAAAAAAGAGTCTAAGTTCAAAAATATCAAATAAAAATATAGAAAATTTTTATTTAACTTCAAGAAAATTAGGTGTTATTGGGGGAAAATTGCTTGGTGCTGGAGGCGGAGGACATTTATTATTATTTTCAGATCCAAGTAAAAAATATGGAATAGTTAAGGAATTAGAAAAAATTGGAGGTAAGATTATTAATTTTCATTTCAATCCAAAAGGATTTGAAGTATGGGAAATAAAATAGCACTGATTTAATACAAAAAAAATTAAGGGATTAATTATGGAAAATGAAATAATTGAAATTTTAAATGAAAATATCAAAGTAAAAGAAGGAATTAAGAACCTGGCTCCTCAAATAAAGCAAGTTTCAGAAGAAATTATCAAAGCATATAGAAATAATAAAAAAGTAGTGCTGTTTGGAAATGGAGGTAGTGCTGCAGATGCTCAACATATTGCTGCTGAATTTGTAGGTAAATTCTATAAAGAACGCGATCCTCTTCCTTCTCTTGCTTTTCATACTAATACATCTTCAATAACAGCCACTGCTAACGATTTTGGTTATGATTTAATTTTTGAGAGACAAGTTTCTGCTTTTGTAGAGGAAGGAGATATTGTAATAGGGATAAGTACTTCTGGTAATTCTCCCAATGTAGTGAAAGGGTTAGAAAAAGCTAAAGAAAAAGGAGCCATAACTGTAGGGATGACTGGACAAAAAGAAAATATAATCGAAAAATTGGCACACTATTGTTTAAAGATGCCTTCTACTGATACACCTCGAATTCAGGAGGGACATATAACTGTTGGGCATATAATTTGTTATTTAGTTGAAAAAGAGTTATTTAATTAATTAGTTTTCTAATATTTGTAAAATTTAAAATACTTAAGAGTAAATTACATGAAGAAAGTGGCAATATCTATTCATGCAACTGATAACTTTAACCCAAAAATAATTGAGGGATTACAAGGATTCGATTTCATTCATATAGATGTTATGGATGGAGTATTTGTGAAGAATTTAAATAAAAATTTAAATGTCTTTCGAGTATTAGAGAAAAAATATAGAAAACCTATAGTTGCACACTTAATGGTTAATAACCCTCTAGCATATTTCGAACAGATCTTCAAATTCATTGATATTTTTGTATTTCATATTGAATCAGAAGGAGATAAAGAGAGAATTATTGATGAAGTCAAGAATAAAAATAAAAAAGTAGGAATAGCACTAAATCCTGATACACACATCTCTGAAATCCTGCCGTTCCTTAATAAAATTGACTTGGTTCTAATAATGTCTGTGCATCCTGGTTGGTCTGGTCAAAAATTCATAACAGGAGTACTTGATAAAATCAGTTTTTTACTCGCGTTTAGACAAAAAAATAAATTAGACTTTCTAATAGATATTGATGGTGGTGTGAATCCCGAAAATGCAAAATTCATTAATTCAGATATATTAAGCAGTGCAAGTGCGATACTAGAAGCAGAAGATCCAAATTTTGTAATCAAATCATTAAAACATGCTTATGAAAAAACAAAATAGCAATAAAGCAATTTTTTTAGATAGAGATGGCGTAATTAATGTTGAAGTAGGATATCTCTCTAATCCAGATGACTTTGAAATTATTGAGGGGTCCATCGAAGCTTTAAAAATATTAAACAAGAAAGGATTCCTTTTAATTGTGATAACAAATCAAGCAGGTGTTGCACGTGGATATTATACAGAAGAAATTCTTAATACAATTCATAATAAAATGAAATCAATTTTAAAGGCGCATAATGTAACTTTAGCCGATATTTATTTTTGCCCCCACCACCCTGAATTTACGGGTTATTGTGATTGTAGAAAACCAAATCCTGGGATGATCCTTAAAGCTAAAAAAAAATATAATATTGATTTAAATAACTCGTTTATGGTTGGTGATACTTTAAATGATATTCAGACGGGATTAGCAGCGAGATGCAAAACAGTACTGGTCTTAACTGGTTATGGAAAAGAAGAACAGAAAAAAATTGGTTCAATTATACCAGACTTGATATTTAAAAACTTAAATGAATTTGCTAAACATATATAAAATCAAGTATTAATATACTCATCATAATTATTTGGTGAAAAAGTATGAAATTTTTTATAGATACTGCTAATTTAAAACAAATTAAAGAAATGCAGGAACTTGGAATTATTGATGGAGTAACGACAAACCCGACTCTCCTGGCCAAAGAAGGTGTAGAACCTATAGAGCAATTGAAAAAAATATGTGGAATTGTTGAAGGTCCTGTTAGTGGAGAAGTCATTGGATTAACTACAGAAGATATGGTTACAGAAGCTCGTGAATTAGCAAAAATTGCCTCAAATATAGTAATAAAGATTCCTTTCACTAAAGATGGGATCAAAGCTGTTAAAATCCTTGAAGCTGAGGGCATAAAAACTAATGTCACTCTGGTTTTTTCACAAAATCAAGTTTTAATAGCTGCTAAGGCTGGTGCCTCTTTTATTAGCCCTTTCATAGGGAGATTAATGGATAACGGTCAAGATGAAATTTATATGCTTAAGGAATCAATGGAAATCATTCGTGCATATGATTTTAAATCAGAATTAATAGTGGCTTCTGTAAGAAATTCTAGACATATTATTGAAGCAGCAAAGATTGGAGCACATATCGCAACAATCCCTTTTTCTGTACTTGAAAAAATGTTTAAACACCCAAATACCGATTTAGGTCTGGAGGCTTTTCTTAAAGATTGGGAGAAACTACAAAATGAATTAAAGAAATAAGTTACTAAAATGTCTCTTGTTGATAAAATCTCTAGTTGGAATAACAAAAAAGTATTACTAATAGGGGATGCATTAATAGATAAATACATTTTTGGCTATGCAGACAGGATTTCTCCTGATGCCCCTGTCCCTAATGTTAAAATAGAAAATAGTAGCATTTATATAGGCGCAACGGGATTAGTTTTGCAATTCATACAGTCTTTGGGGGGAATTCCCGAAATATGTACCATTATTGGGAATGATTTTGAGGGAGAATACTTCCTGAAAAAAGTAAATGAATTAAAAATAGATTCGTCAGGAATTCTCATTGATGATAAAGTAATAACCCCTCAAATAACAAGAATAAAAGCAATGAATCAGCACCTCCTACGTTTAGAAACAGACTATAATGGTAATATTTCTAGTAATTTAAAAGAGAAGTTTGATGAGATTATTAGAAATAAATCTTCAAATATCGATTCGATTGTAATTTTAGATTATGGATTAGGAGGCTTATTAGATGATCTTTTTATTAGAAAGTTAATGATTTATTTGAAAGATAATTTATCGCACATACCTGTAGTAGTTCGTCCAACTAAATCTAATTATTACCTTTATGAAGATGTAGAATTGATAAAGATGAATCTACAAAAGGCATTAGATACTTTTTCAATTGATTGTTGTAATGAAACTAGTGTAACAATTGCAGGAAAAAGAATCTTAAACGCCTCCAAATGTAAAAATCTTATATTAAATTATTTAGAATCTGATTCTTATCTCTTTTCAAAAGAAATTGAAGCAGTCGAAAAATTTGAGCCAATCTTAAGGGAACCAGTAAGAAGTTATGTGGCAGTTGGTAGTGTAGTTATGGCTGTCTTAGGCCTATCATTTGCTTCGGGATTAACAGTTTTTGATAGTGTGAAACTAGCACTTCTCGCAGCAGCTTTTACAGCGGTACTCCCTCCAGTTGAATTTTACGATTCAAAAAAATTCAGTAATTATTTAATGGCTGAATTAGATAGGTAATAACTTACAATAAGTGGTTATGAATGGAGATATCGAAACAGGATGAGCAGCAGTTCTCAATCGATATTCTTGATATTAAAAAAGATATATTAAAAATGATTTATACTGCTCAATCAGGTCATCCTGGGGGGTCTCTTTCTTGCGCCAAAATAATCTATCTTCTTTATCATAAGATCATGAGGATTAATCATAAAGATCCTCTATGGAAAAAAAGAGATATTTTTATTTTAAGTAAGGGACATGCAGCACCCGCATATTATGCTGTTTTATCAAAAATAGGTTTCCTAAACAGGGAAGAATTATTTACATTAAGACAATTTGGTTCTAGATTACAAGGGCATCCTATTAAAAATCCACAATTAGGTATTGAAATTTCTACTGGTTCCTTAGGTATGGGGTTGTCAATTGGAGTTGGATGTGCTTTAGCAGCAAGATTAAATAATAGTGATAAAAAAATATATGTCTTATTAGGAGATGGAGAATTAAATGAAGGAGTTATTTGGGAAGCTGCAATGGCAGCAAACCATTACAAATTAGATAACTTAATAGCTATAATAGATCGTAACGGATTTCAATCAGATGGCTCTACAGAAGAAATCATGGCTTTAGAACCCTTAGCCGAGAAATGGAAATCTTTTGGTTGGGAAGTTATTGAGATGGATGGATCAAATTTAAATGAGATCTTACAAGGATTTGAAAGATCTAAATCTATACTTGGTAAACCTATCGTTATTATTTCTTATTTAATAAAAGGTTCTGATGTTTCTTTTATGCAGCATACTCGCAAGTATCATGGTAGAGCACCAAATCAAGAAGAATATGAAATAGCTGTTAAAGAATTGGAAAATATGGCAAAAGAATTGAAAGGAGAGCAATAATTAATGTCTGAACCACCTCTAAGAGAAATTTTTGGAAAGTTTTTAGTTAAAATAGGAGAAAAAAACAAAAACATCGTTGTCTTGGATGCTGATTTATCTTCTTCGACTCGAACCTTCGAATTTGCTAAAGTATTCCCTAACCGATTCTTTAATATGGGCATTGCTGAGCAAAATCAATTAGGTACAGCGTTAGGACTCGCAATTTCTGGAAAAATGCCTGTGGTTAGTGGATTTTCTATTTTCACAACAGGCAGAGCGTGGGAATTTATACGATTAGCATGTCATGATAATCTAAATGTAAAAATTATTACGACTCATGGAGGGTTTGTAGGACCAGATGGAAGCACTCATAACGCTTTAGAGGATTTAAGTTTGATGGCAACGTTACCCAATTTGAATGTATTAATTCCATCTGATAGTATTGAACTTGTTCAGATGTTAGAATATGCTTTCAATACTAATGAACCTTTTTACATTAGATTACCAAGAGGTTCTTTTCCTAAAATTCATGATGAAGATTACAAATTTTACATAGGAAAAGTTGATATATTAAAAGATGGAGATGATATTTGTTTAATTGGAACGGGATTTGGTAGCACATTAGCATATAAGAATGCTCTGAAAATAGAAAAGAAATTAAAAATTTCCTTAAAAATAATAAATCTTCCATCGATTAAGCCCATTAATAAGAGATTATTAATAAAAGAAATAAAAGATATGAAAGCGATTATAGTATTAGAGGAGCACAATATTTATTGTGGGTTTGGTAGCATCCTAGCTAGAATTATTTCTGAAAATCATCCATTACCTATGAGATTCATTGGAGTTGATGATACTTTTGGAGAATCTGGAAAAAGAGAAGTAGTATTGAATGCTTATGGTTTAAATGAAAAAATCATTTCTGAAAAAGTCCAGGATTTATTAAATTCTATCTAAAATAAACCAATCTCGTTGATATTAAACTTCTAAGTACATTGTACTACTTTGAGCATAAAAAATTACCTAAGTAATGTAAGATGATAAATTAGATTCAATAAATTTTATGATGTTAAAATCTAATAGATAAAATTTTTTTTTATTAAAAGAATTGTTTTAAGTTCTTCTTTAGGTTATCTCAATTTGGTAAATAACCCATTTTATTCAAAGTTTTTAATACAATTTCTTTGCTCTGATTAACTGTTTGTTTATCTGTTTCAACAACTATTTCTACTTCGTTTGGTTCTTCAAAAGGATGATCAATTCCTGTAAAGTCTTTTATTTCACCAGCTCTTGCTTTTGCATACATGCCTTTAACATCCCGGTTTTCACATTCTTCAAGAGAACACTTGACATAAACGAGAACATAATTTCCTATCTCTTTTCGGGAATAGGCTCTAATTTTATTGTATGGGGATACAAAAGAAGCAAGAACAACAACTCCATTACGTGATAAAAGTTTCGCAACGAAAGTGACTCTTTCAATATTCATATTTCTATCTTCTTCAGTAAAACCCAAATCCTTTGTTAAACTTTTTCGTACTATATCTCCATCAAGTCTTTCTACCTTCATACCTTTTGCTTTTAACTCTTCAGCAACAGCATCAGCAAGTACAGTCTTACCTGAACAAGGAAGTCCTGTAAACCATAACGTAAATCCTTTATGTTCCATTTTTCATTTATTCATTTTTAATTAAAAATCTATTATTTTACCTTCCATATCCTTAGGAACTTTAACCCCTAAAATTTTAAGAGATGTTGGAGCAATATCGAGTATACTTTTAGTTCCTAAATCTTTCCCAAGCTTGTTCTTTGGGTCATAAAAAATATAAACTCCATACCAATCATGAACTGCATCATCTGGACCTGTGTCGTTTTCATCTAAGTACATTGAATCATATCCTACCGTTCCGGCGGATCTCCAACTCAAATTATCAAAATAAACCATCAGATCTGGTGTGTCTCCATTCGTAACCTCATATATCTCTTCAGGTTTATAAATGATCGTGTTCATGGGATTGCCATTATTATCTTTTATTGATTTTATTTTTTGAATTATTTCGTCTCGCATCTTTTCATAATTTTCTTTCTTTATGATTCCATTCGGCTCTCTACCTTCAAGATTTAAAAATATTCTAGCATAATAGCCTCCCCAACCCCAAGCATAAGTATTATTCCAATCAATTTCAGCATCAGCTAATCTTGAACCTGGTTTTGGTTTAGTTTTAAATTTCAATAATCCTAAATTTTCAAGAGCCATATTTACACATATTAAACCTTTCATTGCTTTGGCACCATGATCAGACACAATCATTGAAATGGTATTTTCACCAACTAAATTTAAGATCTCTCCAATTTCTTGATCTAAAAATTTATAATACTTTCTCATTTCACCCTCAAATACGTTTCCTGGTTCATATTTCTGATGTTCTTTATCATAATACTTCCAAAAGGCGTGGTGGAACCTATCTAATCCAATAATTACAAACTTAAAATAATCCCAATCCTTAGTTTGTATCAGATATTTAACTGTTTTTAACTGAACTTTGGTCATTTCATAAATTTCATTTAGTAGGATTGTTTTATCTTCTACCCTAAAATTAGCATCTAAGATATAGCTACCCACGTTTTCTTTTATTTCATCTTTTAACTGACGGGGATATGTATAATTTGATGTTATGTCTGGGGTAATAAAACCAGATACTAACCAACCATTTATAGGTTGAACAGGATAAGTTGGGGGTAAACCTAAAATGCAGGATTTTAAACCTCTTTCAGCTATTATATCCCATACTTTTGGTTCTTTAATTTGGTACGAAGTGGCAATCCAGAAATCATCATAGGAATTATCTTTCCTGTGTCGAAATCCATATATTCCTAATGTTCCGGCTTTCTTCCCTGTAGACATCACCATCCAAGCAGGGATAGTAATTGGTGGATTACATGTTCTTAATTTCCCATGTACTCCATTTTTTACCATCTTTTTAATATTAGGGCAATCATCTAAGAAATCTTTAAAAATTGTTTTAGGAGTAGCGCAGTCCAATCCAATTATTAGTAGTTTTTTCTTATTTTTATTCATTGGTCAAAAGAAAAATTCCAGTTTTTTTAAAAACTTAAGATACAAAAGGATTTTCGTATTCTAAGATAATTTTTGCAACTTCAGGACGCATAACTTCTGGATCTGGCGGATTACCCGATTGTAGTGCTGCCCTTATTTTTTTTCCTGCAAAGAAGTTTTGCATCTCAGGAGGATGAGGACATATTTTATCATTCACTACAGAATTACATTTACTACATTTTGAAAAAGATCTGAATTTAATTGGTTCAATTCCTAAATCTGGAAAATGATCAAATATTTTATGAGCATCGTATGGTCCATAATAATCCCCTACCCCCGCATGATCTCGTCCTATGATAATATGGTCACATCCAAAATTCTTTCTTGCTATAGCATGAAATATTGCTTCTTTTGGTCCAGCATATCTCATTTCAGTTTCAAACGTGCTTAATACTACTCTATCTTTAGGGTAATAGTCTTTTATTAAAGCTTGATATGATCTTATTATGACTTCATCTAAAAAATCTCCTACTTTTTTCTTACCTATAACTGGATTAATAAAAAGACCATCAACATAAGTTAAACCTGCTTTTTGTACATACTCATGACCCAAATGAGGAGGATTTCGTGTTTGAAATGCGACTACTCTATCCCATTTCTTTTCTTTAAATAACACTCTTGTTTCAATAGGTTTTAAATCTAAATCAGGAAATGCAGCTTTAGGTCTATTCAATAAAAAAATTTCCCCTCCAATGAATTTTTCTTTGTAATTAAATACGCTATCTACACCAGGATGGTTTCTATTGAATGTTCCATATGTTTTTTCGGCATATTCTTTCTTATCATACGAATAGATATCTTCTATATTCATAAGCGCTATAGGAATCTCTTCCGTATTTGTTAAAATTACTTTATCATCTGGTTTAAGATCTCCAATTTCCTCTTTAGAAGCATCTAATGTAATTGGAAATGGCCATGCTAAATTGTTTTCTAAATACATGTGCTCTAGGACATTTCGATAATTATTCTCGCTCATGAAACCTTCCAAAGGGCTAAAAACACCAAAGGAAATGTTCTTAATTACTTTAATTGTTTCAGGTCTTACTTGTAACTTTTTAAATTCCTTAAGTTCTCCAATAATTCTCTCTTTTTCGAATTTCGGTAATTCTTTATTTATTAAAGTTCCACCGTGAGGTTGAATCATAATTTTTTTTATCTCTTTAATAATTAATTTGTTAATCTTAGCTGATTACATTTTAAAATTTTACATCTTTAATCTATATACCCTAAATCCCTTAAACGTTGTTTTACTTTTTCTTCTTCTTCTTTAGTAAAAGCTTGCTTTGAATGTTCTTCTTCTTCTATTGAAGATAATACTTGCCGAAGTACATAGGTAACATAACTTGAAACACTTGCAAAACCTGTTCCTTTCATTCTTTCCTTAACCTTTTTAGCAAGAGGCCTGGGAATAGATACAGTCGTATATTCTACTTTATGTTCATCATTTGACATGATAAATTCTCAAAAATTTAATTATTATTAATCAAGAAATTATTATGAATAATTATATTTAATGTTACTTAATGTAATCTAATTATTAATACCCCAAGACGATAGATGTCAATTTAATAATAATAATAATAAAAAACTAAACAATCTTTTAAAACTTAAATTTCTTAATTATTTTGTTAATAGTAAGAAATAATCAAGTTTAAGGTGTAAGTTTATAAAGAGATCTACCATTTTTAGTTTTTCCAATAAATTTGGCTTTACTTAAATGAGAATTCTCAATTATAAAGTTTACAAACTGATCTGGGCTGTAATTTCGATATACTTTAATCTTCTGAAATTCTTTAGGTTTGTGAGCTCCAAAAAAGAATTCTTTAACTTTAATTCGATTTAATAATTTAATTAAGACATGATATGTATTTTTTCTTCTCAAAAAATGATGAAATATATTTAAGGCAAATATTACATCGAAATTTAGCTCCTTATTTTTATGGTAATTAAATATGGATCCTGTAATGACTTTAAACTTTCTATTTTCTGCATTTCTTAACTTTTTTAAAAAATACGCATTGAGCCAATTTGCTTCTACAGCATAACAATCAAATCCCTCATCCTCAAATTTATAACTGAAATATCCAAAATTTGCCCCAATGTCAAGGAGAGTTCCTTGTGAAATAGAAAGGTTTTCTTTAATCATATCGAAGCGAGACTCTCCATATGAAAAAGGAAATTCTTGAAGATCAGGATGGATGGGAAACTGATATAGGCTTCTATGCCGAGAATAATAACTAAGTCTTTTTTTAAAATTTATCCAATTTTTATGTCTTGCAATAATTTTAATTGGAATTTTGGGAATTCCAAGCAAAATAGCCATTGAAAGGATATGATTTCCGTGTAAATTTATTAGTTGACCATTTCTACCAATAATTACAGTGATATCCTCAAAAATTACAGATCTTTCTAATATTTTGTCGTCCTTAAGATTTTGCTGGTCTACTTTTGATTTGAAAACATTTTTCTTTATTTGATTATGTATTAACTCAATTTCTTTAAGTTTATCATCACTTTCTTCTTTAAAATATTCGATGTCTTTCCAATTTTTTCCTTCTTTAAATTTTTGCTTAAGGGCTTGATAAACTGGCAAGTCTTCAAATAATTTTTTTGATTTCTCCCAATCACTTTTTAATATTTTGGAATTGCTATTTATTTTAGAGTCATTTTTAAGATAAAATTGTATTTTTTGAGGATTTACCCAATATATTTTGTCGATATTTGATATTTTAGTAATATATTTCAATTGTCCTCTTAATTCAAGAATTTTTTTTCCAATTAGAAATTTAAACTTATGAAGAATATTCCATCCATATAGGGGAAATCTTCCCAAAATAGGAATTATGTGATTCAAATCAAAAATTAAATCTCTTATCTTTAACTTAAATGTAGCAACTACCATAATAAAACAATTATATTTAATATTTCAATATAGTTAAAAGTTATTCGACAAATTTATTATAATTTTGAAATCAATATTTCATCAAGAAATAACTCTCTAAAAATAAATTGTTTAAATTAAGATATTAGAGAGAATCTTATTTATTAATTATGAACTTGAGTTTTAATATGTAAGTTTATAAAGAGCTCTTCCATCTTCTGTTTTACCAATAACTATAGCATTATTTAAACAAGAATTCTCAATTATAAAATTTATACGCTCATCAGAACTATAATTTCGATACCCACCTTTTTTTCCAAATTTACTATATTTATAAACCCCAAAAAATAATTCTTTAACCTTAAGTCTTTTTAAAAAATTTATCAAATCTAAGAATGTTTCTTTATTCTCTAAATACTTATGAAAACCATTTAAGGCTAATACCACATCGAAAACTAGCTCTTGGTTTTTACTGTATTCAAATATAGCTTCATGAATAATATTAAACTTTTTATTTTCTACTTCTTTTAGTTTTCTTAAAAAATATAAATCCAATCTATTTTCTTCAACCGCATAACAATCAAATCCCTCATCCTCAAATTTATGGCAAAAATATCCTAAGTTCGATCCGATATCAAGAAGCGTTCCTTGAGAAATTGAGAGGTTTTCTTTAATTAAATTAAAATTGAGATTTCCATATTTAAAAGGAATATCTTGAAGATAGGGATGAGTAAGGCGATAAGTAAGCTTTCCACCTTGATATTTCTTGGCAAAAACAATTAAATTTTTTCTAAATTCCATCCATTTCTTATGTCTTACAACAAAAATGATTGGAATTTTAGGAATTTTAAGTAATTTCACTATTGAAAGTCTATGTTTTCCATTAATGAAAATAAGCTGTCCCTCTCTTCCAACAGCTAAAAGTATATCATCGAAGATTTTTTTATTAGATTTAAGATTTTTGATTTTTGTTAAAAATTTCTTAGAAGAGTTTAACTCGATTTTTGATTTATAACCATTTCTTCTGATTTGATAGTATAACGATTCTGTTTTATTAACCCTCCTATCCAAATCTTCTTTATTGTTATAACCCCACTTTTTTATCCCCTTAGAAAGGAAATTTAAAAATAGTTGATAGAATTCAGTTTCTTTCCATTTTTTTCCTTCCTTAAATCTATTTTGTATAGCTTTAACAGTTAATAAATCATCAAAACGCTTTGTTGATAGATCCCCCTCCCCCTCCAATATTCTTGATGAATTATTCCATTTATTAAATTCTTTCCCCTGGTAATATCTTATTTTTTGAGGATTTACATGACAAACTTTATTAAAATCTAATTTTCCATATATTATTCGTGCGTTCAATTCAAGGATCTTCCCTGTGATTATAAATTTAAGAATATAAAGGAAATGATATCCTAATTATAGAAATCCGCTGAAATAAGGAAACTTATTATACAGCTTACAAAAAGATACTCTTGTTTTAAAAAGTTCATTTCTAATAATTTTATATAATTGAACCTTCATACTTTTAATTTAAATAAATTATTTTTTTTTAATAAGACCTATACCACATTTCTTTTGATCCCAATTCTCAACAATTTCTTTGTGCTCATAATTATTCTTTATCTCATTCCAAAACTTACTTACTTCACATTTAATCTCTATGGGATGTTCAACTATGTCATGAAATGCAATTATCCCTCCCTTTTTAACTAATGGGCTATACATCTCAAAATCTTTTTTTACACCTTCATAAGAATGATCACCATCGATATAAAGAAGGTCTATCTGTTTATTCTTCAATACTTTTTTTACTTTTTTTAAAGAGGATAGTTTATGGGAATCCGCTCTAATTAAAGAGATCTTTTGACCATCTAGCGCAAAACTTTTCAAAAAGTAACCAACCCAACGATTATACCCTCCCCCAAATTTACCACCTGGTAAATCTAAGCTAATAAGGAGAGCCTTAGGACTGGAAAATTTAGTAAATAAAAAAAAATTACCCCCTCTAGAAGTACCTATTTCTAGGACTATTTTTGGTTGATATTTTACAACTAGTTTGAAAAATTGCCTAATTTCATATTTAATTTGTAAAGGCCTGATTAACAACTTAAATCTTAATCCCTTAATAGGTGTATAATTATAGGATAATGAAAGATCAATATAATCATTAAAAGTCTTAACTTTGGCAGTTTTTCTTTTTAGATCTGACCTTGCAGAAATCGTCAAAATAATTTTTATGAATTTTTTAAGCAATGTAACTATTTTCTCAAAAAGAAGGCTTTCAGAAGCCTTTTTTTTAAATTTTAAAACTAGGCTATTAATCATTTCTATTAGCATTCTATTAAATTAATCAAAAATTAAATTTAGATTTTCCGTCAAATTATATAAAAAAGAGTATTAAGGATTTAGGGAATTCCTTCAACTATTGTTTGCTGTTTTTAATTTTGCTAAAAAATTATGTATAGATTTAATAATCATTTAGGAGGATATTGAAATTGATTTGTAAATATTATTAAAAAATAGTAATTGTTTTTTTAATATTGTTAATCAACCTTGAATAGCGCCTCAAAAAATTTTGTTTTTACTTTACATTCACGCCAATATACCTGTTTCCATCCATCTAGAATAGGGTAGTCTCTTTCAGTAATAATAATATTATCAGATGGATTTTTAGATATTTTCCATTGTTTTCTATAAATATATTTTTTTATTAACCTATTTATTGTGTTAAAATAATAATCGATTTGCTTTTTCTTCATCTCTTGAAGTGATGATATACTAATAAAAAAATCGATGATTTTAGAAGGAAGTAATTCAAGTTGCCCTGGGAGTAAAAAAATTAAATCCGCTAGTTCAAATTCATTTTTAATTTCTTCATATTTTTTAAAACTGCGAAATTTAAAAATTTTTTTTCTTTTAAACTGATTAGATAAGTATTTTTCTGAAATAAATAAAGCAGGGGGTATATCAACTATGATATATTTAATATTTGGTATTAACTTCAAAAAAACATATGCGGTTCTCCCATAACCGGATCCTAACTCCATTATTGATTGAATATCTTTTGTATCGGGAATTGACATTATTGATTGATATTCAAAAAAAGAATTTGCCAAATCTTGAGAAATAAGCTTTTTATTAGAGAATAATCTAGGGGGATTTCCTTCAAAAGGTTCTGACAACCTATTTAACATCCGATTATTATCATTTCGCAGAGAAAAGTCCCAAAAACATGTACGTTAAAAAGTTATAAATAAGAGCTTGTCGAATATTTAAAAATTTAGCTCCCCTAATAAATAATGCTTTTACGGCATTTAGGAAATTTATAACTACTGATGTTTTAGGTAAATGAGAATATAAATATCTTATCTGATCGTCTTGCCAAAATCTAGTTTTTATAACCCAAGTAAAATAATTACAGGCAATGGTTCTTTTAAAGTTATTATATCCAAATTCTTCTAATTGCTGGATATTTTTTTGATTTAATTCCATCCAAAATTTTGATGGCAAAATCTCCTTTCGTGATTTAATAAACCCAGCAACCATTTCATTCAAACGGTCAAATGTATTTTCTTCTTTCATAATATTTACTTTTTTCATTTTATTTCTCTTTACTTTTTATTCAACAATAATAAATTCAACCTATTTAAATCAAAAAATTCATCAATTTTCTCTAATCTTCATTTACAAGATTTATAAATTCGTATCATTCTTATTTCTTTTCTAATATTTTAAATTTAAGATTTAAGAGCATTTTTTAATAAAAAAAAATTAATAGCATTAAAACATCATTTTTTTTGTATAATTAAAGAAATTAATTCCTTCTGAAGGAAGAATTTAGTGGAAGCGAGGCATTAGAAGAGAAAATGAAGGTTATTATTTTAGCAGGTGGATGGGGTACAAGACTTGGTCGAAGGACAGAATTAATTCCCAAACCAATGGTGAAAATTGGAAATAGGCCTATTTTGTGGCATATCATGAAAATATATTCATACTACGGATTTAATGAATTTATAATTACTTTAGGTGTTAAAGGAAATATAATTCGAGATTATTTCTACCATTATGATATGTACAATTCTGATTTAACAATAGATTTGTCTAACAATAATATCGTATTTTATGATAAGGATGAAACTAAATGGAGGGTAACTCTGGTAGATACTGGAGAGAATACTTTAAAAGGGGGAAGAATAAAAAGAGTTGAGAAATATTTAGATTCTGAAGTTAATATGGTGACTTATGGAGATGGAGTTGCCGACATTGATATGAAAAAATTACTTGAGTTCCATAAATCTCATAAAAAGATTTTCACATTGACGGGGGTATATGCACCAGCACGATTTGGGGAGCTCACTGAACAAGATAGTTATTTAATATCATTTAATGAGAAACCTCAAACCTCTGTTGGGTTAATAAATGGAGGTTTTATGGTATTTAATAATGATTTTTTAGATTATATAACCCCTGATGAGAGTTGCGATTTAGAATTTGGTGTGTTGGGGAAATTAACTACTAATAGAGAAGTGATGGTTTATAAACATGAAGGAAATTGGGCATGTATGGATCATGAAAGGGATGTAAATCATTTAAATAGATTATGGAAAAATAATCGTGCATTCTGGAAGATTTGGAAATGAAAAAATATTTTGGAAATTTTTTTGAGGATAAAAAAGTTTTAATAACAGGACACACAGGATTTATTGGTTCTTGGCTGGCAATATTATTAAATGAACTATCTGTTAAAGTTATTGGTTATGCTCTTCCACCCTATACCGAGAAAGATAACTTTGTTCTCTCAAATCTGAAAGAAAAAATCACACATATAATTGGAGATATTAGAGATTTCACAAAATTAAATGAGATTTTCAAAAAATATAATCCCGATATTGTTTTTCATTTAGCAGCTCAACCTATTGTTAGAATGTCATATGAAATACCAAGAGAAACTTATATGGTGAATATTGGCGGGACAATAAATCTACTTGAAATTTTTCGAAAATCAAATTCATGTAAAGTACTAATTAATTTTACTACAGATAAGGTTTATGAAAATCTTGGATTAAAAAGAGGTTATAATGAAACAGATAGACTTGGAGGATTTGATCCCTATAGTTCAAGCAAAGCTTGTTCAGAACTAGTTACTTCTGCGTATCGAAACTCCTTTTTTAACCCAGGAAAAAAGTCTGATAAAAAACTTATCTCATCAGTAAGAAGTGGTAATATCATTGGTGGTGGAGATTGGCAGAAAGATCGATTAATTTCTGACTGCATGAGATCAATTCTTACGAATCAAGATATTTTAATTAGAAACCCTGAGTCTGTTAGGCCTTGGCAATATGTTTTAGAACCAATTCGAGGATTACTTATGCTAGCAATAAAAATGTGGGGTGAAGACATTAAATATTCAAGTGCATGGAATTTTGGACCTACAAGTGAGCATATCTTCACAGTTAGAGACATAATTGATAAAATTATTGTATATATTGGTAAAGGTAAATATAGAATTTTGTCAGAGCAACATTCTGACGATTATTATGAAACAAAGTTATTGCTACTTAACAGTGCTAAAGCTCAAAAATACTTAAATTGGAAAAATGAAATATCGATAGATGAAACAATTAAATTAATATGTGAGTGGTATACTTCGGAAGAGATTAATTATGAATTTGATGTTAAACAAATAAACAAATATTTCAAAAAAATTAAGATGTAATCTACCTAAAATGAAATTCATTAAAACAACTTTAATAGATTTATATGTCATCGAATTTGAACCGATTCAGGATAATAGGGGAATATTTTATCGAGTTTTTTGTAAAGATGAATTAAAAGAAATAGGTCACCAAAAAGAAATTGTGCAAATAAATCTCTCATCAACCGTAAAAAAAGGGGCTATTAGAGGAATGCATTTTCAATATCCTCCGATGGTTGAAAATAAAATGGTAAAATGTCTTAAAGGAGCAGTATATGATGTAGCAATTGATCTAAGAAAAAATTCTTCTACGTTTTTACAATGGCATGGTGAAGTGTTATCTGCTGAAAATTTTAAAATGGTTTACATCCCTGAAGGCTTTGCTCATGGCTTTCAAACATTAGAAAAAAATTCAGAGCTATTATATTTTCACACTGAATTCTATAATGCTGAACATGAAGGGGGGATAAGATATGATGATCCCCTAATTGGTATTAAATGGCCTTTAGAAGTAAGTGATATTTCAAAAAGAGATAGAGAGCATCGACTTTTATCAATTGATTTTAAAGGAATAGAAATATGAAATGTAGATTCTGTAATAACGAATTAAGCATTACTTTTGTAGATTTAATAAATTCTCCACCCTCAAATTCAATATTAGCAGTAGAAGAACTCAATGAACCAGAAATTTTTTTTCCGTTAAAAGTTTTTGTATGTGAGAAGTGTTTTCTAGTACAGATTGATGAATATAAAAAATCAGCTGAAATTTTTAATGATAAATATTCTTATTTTTCATCATTTTCAAAAATATGGTTAGAGCATTCAAAAAAATATGTGACAGAGATAATAAAAAAGCTCCAACTTAATGAAAACTCATTTGTTGTAGAAATTGCTTCTAATGATGGATATTTACTACAGTACTTTAAAGGATTGTGCATTCCTTGTTTAGGAATTGAACCTGCGTCCAATACTGCTGCTGTAGCTAAGAAAAAAGGAATTAAAGTTATAGAGGATTTTTTTGGAATTCGTTTAGCTAAAGAATTATCTTCAACAACAAAAAAGCCTGATTTATTACTAGGTAATAATGTTTTAGCTCATGTACCTGATATCAATGATTTTGTTGAAGGCTTAAAGTTATTTTTGAGTGAAACTGGAGTAATAACCATGGAATTTCCTCACTTGATGCAATTAGTAGAAAATAATCAATTTGATACGATATATCATGAACATTTTTCTTATTTTTCTTTCTTTACGGTAAAAGCTATATTTGAAGCTCATAATCTTGCATTGTTTGATGTGGAACAATTGCAAACTCATGGTGGATCTCTAAGAATTTACGTTAAACATATAGAAGATAATAGTAAGGAGATTTCAATTAAAGTTCAAGAATTGATTGACTTAGAATTTTCTAAGAAAATGAATTCCGTAGAATATTACATGAGCTTTCAAAAAAAAGTTAATGACATAAAATATAAACTAGTTAACTTCTTAATTCAACAAAAAGTAAACAAGAAAAAAATAATTGCCTATGGTGCTGCAGCTAAAGGAAATACTCTTTTAAACTACTGCGGGATAAAACAAGATTTAATTGAATTCATTGTTGACATGTCTCCTTTTAAACAGGGAAAATTCCTACCGGGAAGTCATATTCCTATAAAAAATGAAAATATTATTAAAAATTACAAACCAGATTATATAGTTATTTTACCCTGGAATATTAAAGATGAAATAATGGATCAATTGGGTTATATAAAAGAATGGGGATGCAAATTTGTAATACCAATACCTAAAATGGAGATATTATGAGAATATTAGTTACAGGAGCAACAGGATTTATTGGGAATTATGTAATTGAAGAATTAACGAAAAGGGATGGTGTTGAAGTTATTGCGACAGCATTAGATCCAATTAAAGGGGTTGAAAATCGAAGTTGGCTCAAAAATGTGCGATATAAATCCCAAAACTTAAACGAAGATAAAGAGAATTACTTTTCTTTTTTTGATAAACCCAACATTTTAATTCATTTATCATGGCAGGGTTTACCAAATTATAAAGAATTATTCCATATTGAGAGAAATCTCTTCACTAATTATAGTTTCATTAAAAATATGATAATAAATGGGTTAAAGAATTTAACTGTTATAGGAACATGCCTAGAATATGGAATGCAAGAAGGATCTTTATCTGAAGATATTCTCACAAACCCTATAACTGCTTATGGTATAGCAAAAGATACACTGCGAAAATTCCTTGAAGAGTTAATAAAAAAATTTAATTTTGCTTTAAAGTGGATTAGACTCTTTTATATTTATGGAAAGGGACAAAATCCAAATTCATTACTCCCTCAATTAAATCGTGCATTAGATAGCTATGAAGAAGTATTTAATATGTCTAAAGGAGATCAGCAACGAGATTATCTTCCAGTTGAGAAAGTTGCAGAATATATTGTAAAGATCTCGCTTCAAAATGAAGTAAATGGTATAATTAATTGTTGTAGTGGCAAACCAATATCAATTAGAAATTTGGTGGAAAATCATCTAAAAACAAGAGGAAAGAGTATAAAGTTAAATTTGGGCTATTATAAATATAATAATTATGAACCTATGGCTTTTTGGGGAGATAATACAAAACTAAAACATATTCTAAAAAAAAAATAAGAATGGAATAAATTTTCAATGCTCAATTATATTATTTAAAATTTTCTCTAGCAATTTACCAATTTTTTTTGTTGTACAGCATTTTTTATATAATTTAAAAGCGTTTTCTTTTATTTTAAATCTTAGACGTTCATCATTTTTCAATCTTATTATTGCTTCAGCTAAAGATTCTGGATTTGCTCGTTCACATAAAATAATATGTTCATTTTCGATTAATAATTCCCTTATTGCAGGGCTTTTACACGTTACCATTGGTATTTTCATTGCCATTCCTTCAAATACTTTATTTGGAATTGCTAGCATGGTTTTTTGACTATTCCCAAATAGACCTAATCCTAAATCAAAGTTTGATATTATTTCAGGTAATTCCTCTTGATCATCTTTCAAAAAAGTTTTAGGAATAAAATTTATGTTGTTAATATTCAATTTTTCTGCGAGTTCTCTATTTTTTCTATACGTTTGCCCTTTTCCAACTAACCAAAAGGATATTTTATCTTGATTTTCAAGGAGCTTAAATGCTTTTATCATATATTTAACTCCATGTAATGGTATATAAGTTCCCCAATATCCTACTATAAATCTATCTTCATTCTCCTCAGCTTTATTTCGGGGAAAATAGAGATCTTCATTAGAACCAACGTAGACTTTTCTAAATTTTCTAATTGGGACATTATAATTTTCATGGAAATATTTAATATGAGAAGCAGTGTCTAAGATAACATAATCTGATAAATGACATTCAAAGAAATCTAATAGATAATAATAAAGCCAATAATATAATTTAATTTTTAATTTTCTTTTAACAATATTTAATTTACGATCATAAAAGTAAGTAAGATGTTTGGAAATGAATATATCGTACACAAAGGGAATTCTCTTGATATAAGCGAAAATTCGAGATAACATGAAGTTAATAGGAGAAGTCCTTGTTGAATAGAAAAGTAAAATGTCAAATCTTTTTTCTTTCAATCTTTTAAAATTACGGAATAACTCTTTTATTCTTTGTCTTTTATTGAATTCTGCTAGATTTACTTCATATACGTTAATTTTCTGTTTTTTTAATCCATTTATAAAAATATAATTTCGAGAATAATTATCCCCATAATCACCGATATATAAAACATTTTTTATTCTATTGGAGGGCATTATTTGAGGTGATTCTCTAATTTTTATTAATTTTTTAGTAATATCATTCTTATTGATTAAATTTCTCTTAACAAAATTTTTTCAAAACATTCAATCCGCGTCTGACTAATTTATGACTAAGATTATCTCTATTAAAAAATGCTTCTATATTTTCGATATCATTTATAGTAAATATTTTGAAAACCAAGGTTAAAAAGATATAGATTAGAATGAATGTTACTAAAGTTAAAATTTCAAAGTTTTGAAAAAATAGTAAATTAAAAGTTTTAAGGATTAAAAAATTAATGTCTGTTAATATTAATTCTGCTAATAATAAAGAAATACCTAAAGCAATGATAAAATTTGAATATAAGAGTATTATCTTTGAAATATTTAATTCAATTTTAAAGAATATAAAACTTAAATATATAAATATTATAAAAGTAATAATATTTGAGATTAATAATCCTAAGATAGCCCCAATAACATTGAAAAATATTAATCCAAATAGAAATAGGGGAATTTTTAATATGTTACCCAAACTAATAGGTACAATATATTTTACTTTATCACTTGCTCTTAGTCGGCTATAAAAGAAAGGTCCAGTAATGTTTAGAATAATTGAAATCATCATAATTTTAAGAATTAAATATAATAATTGAATTCATTTAGAATAAATTTTTAGAATAATTATTAGTTTAATCGATGCATAACTTTTTTTAAAGCCTTTAATCCTCTTCTGATTAATTTGTGAATAATATTATTTTTATTAAAAAGTGTTTCTAAATTTTCAATATCATCCGTAGAAAAACCTTTTGAGATTACAGTTAGAACTAAAAATAATATTAAAAATGTAAGTAAAGTTAAAAAATCAAAATTGTTGAATAAAGATAAGTTTAAAAATTGAAAGATTAAAAGACTCAAATCTGATAGAAATAATTCTGAAAAGATCGAAGAAATTACTAGAGCTACAAGAAAATCAACATATAGTAGAATTATTCTCTTAAAATCTAATTTTATTTTAAAAATTTGAAAGCTTAAAATTGAAGAAATTATAAACATAATAATATTTGTTATCAATATTCCAATAACACCACCTATTATTCCAAACAGCAACAACCCTATTAGGAAAAGAAGAATATTAACGGATATGTTCATTGTGCTGATAAGTAAAACATAATTAACTTTATTACTTGCTTTTAAAAGACTAAAGAAAAAAGGTAATACAATGTTAAAAACTAGAGAAATTAACATTAATTTAAGCAGAAAGGAAAACTCTAAGAAATCCTCAGTATATACCAGAAAAAGAAATATATCAACCAAGAAGTACAAAATTCCTGTAATTAATAATAAAAGAAAAACAGTATACCGCAAAAAGATCTTATAGAACCGCCGAATCTGATCTCTTTTATTACTAACGTCTAAACTTGAGAAAGAAATTGTTAAAGGTTTGTTTAATGAATCAATAATATTATTAGAAACGCTTGAATAATTTACAGCTATGCTATATCCTAAAACAGTTCCTGCTGATTCAAAAAAACTAACAGATTGAGTTCTAATTTCTCTACTAAAATTAGTTAAATAATCTTTAATACTTAAATAAGAACCATACTTTAGAATTTTTCTAAAAACTTGAATTAACGAGAAACCTTGTTCTTCACTGTTTTTCATTCTAAATAGGACAACAAATAGGAAAATACAACTAAATAAAAAGCCAATTATACTAGCCAGAAGTGTAATAAAAGCGATGTTTTCTATGATAACATTTTCAACAATTAAAAATAAATAAATTAATCCCCCAATATTTACTGAATATTTAATTAGTAATAATATAAAAGCTGTTTTAAACATGTTAAGACCCCTATATATTTCAACGATGACAGGATTTAAACCATTGATAATTATTAGAGGAGCTAATAAATATAAGAGGTTTATATAAATACCTAAATTAAGTTGAAAGAATTTTGAAAAAAAATTGAAAATTAACAAGCTAATTCCAAAAACTAATACTACAAACATCAATCTGATGATTAAAGATTTCAAAATAAAAGATTTTAATTTAGAATTTTGATTGAGTATTAGGTATCTTGGGATGTAATAATTTAATGATTGACCAATACTTGGTGGAAAAAATATTAATAATAATGTAAAAATAGTCGTGTATGATAATGCAATTATCAGAAAACCCCAAATTTCTTTTGAAATGATTCTTGCGATTAGGAATGATGTTATTATAGAAAGAAAAAAACTACCGTAAGTACGTAAAAAAGAAAAAAGTGTATTTTTAGCAAGAATTCGCTGATCTTTACTTAATTTCTTTTTTTTCCTATTGTTATTATTTGAAATACTCATTTCACAATTAATTAGAAAAATAATGAATTATTGTCATAAGAAATATTAAATGATTAAATATTTTTTTCATCTTTATTTATCTCAAATAGTAAGCTAAAATTAAAACACATTTATGAAAGTTTATTATTTTTATTTAATTACCAGCTAATAAATCTTTAAATTTTTATTATCTTATTGAATAGAAATAAAACTCAGTAATATATTCTCGAATTCTATTTAAAGGTGATGTTAACTATGATGAAAAGTTCTAAAATTACACATTTACTTTCAAATATTAATAAAAGATCTCCCAATATAGGGAAATTCCTTTTCCTTTTAACACATATTCTTTACCTTCTTAAATTTTTAATTGATACAACAATTCTTAAGATAAAATACTGGAAAAAATTTGGAAAAATCAACTTTAATAAAATAAGTTGGATTTCACCTGACAAAATTCAACATTTCATAAAAAATCGTCTTTATTTTAATTGGAATAATTCCAATAGAATTAGGGACGGAAATTGGGATTCAACTAAAAGACCAATTGATCAACTTCTAATTATATATGCCATTGAGCAGAGATTTATAGAAGGGAAAAATTGGGAAGATACTGAAGTCTACAATTTAATTCCAAGTAAAAAACCTAAAGGAGAAAAGAGATGGACTTTTAAAAATGAAATAGTAAGGGATAGAAATCTAAAGGAAATAGAGAGGTATATTCTATCAAATTAAAAAAAATGGTTACAAATCACAAAAAGACTTATTTTCCTTTAAAAAACGCTTAACCAAACTTGAATGGAAACCGATTTTAGATGAAATTGTATTAGGGATTGATAGGAATGGACATTTTTTATTTATTAATGGAAAACATAGACTTGCTATTGCGAAAATAATTGAAATCCCTAAAATTCCTGTAATTTTTCTTATGAGACATAAAAATTGGATGAATTTTAGAAAAGAATTAATTAATTTTGCAAGGAAACAACATGGTGGAAAACTCAGAAATCGTTTTACACATCCAGATCTCCAAGATATTCCTTCTAGACAGGGAGATTTTATTTTTGAACTAATTAAAAAAAACCTTTCTATCTCCCATGGATCGTTTCTTAATTTTGGAGCCAGGTTAGGATACTTTTGCAGTAAATTTGATGATGATGAAGGGTTTGATTGTTATGCTGTAGAAGATAATCCAATGCATCTCTACTTCTTAAAAAAATTAAAAATTGCTGAGCATAAACGATTTAAAATAATTTCTGAATCTATATGTAATTATAAAAAAAAAGAAAAAATTGTTTATGATGTTTTATTAGATATAGATAAATTTCAGGACTGCCTAAAGAAAGAGAATTCATATTTAAAATTAATTAATCTTTTAGGGAGACTTGAAATTAAAGAATTATTTATAGGGTTTTATTATCCAAGGAGAACTCAAAAAAAAAAGAGTTATCGAAGTTACAATGTAGAACAATTTATAACCTTTATAAATGAGAATTCTTCTTTAACTAAAGCAAAGATTATAGGTAGAATAAAGGGAGGATTGAACATTATTAAATTTACTTCTTAATCTTATCACATTATAATGCTATATTTAATTTGTTATTACTTTTGTTTCTACCTTGTTTGATTGAATATATGTTTTCAAAAAAAAAAATTAATAACTTCTAGATAATAATTAAACTTAATACGATCTCAATAACTTCATCTTGTTTTATGAGTATAATTAATTTTGTTACACTTATTTTTGAATTAATTTTAAAATTTGTAAGTTCATCCCTTTTTATTTTAATTTTATTTGTGTTTATTATTAGTTATCATATTCTTCTTTTTCTAATAAGAGATTTAAAGTATTTAAGAATATTAAAAAAGTTTGAAAATCCAAAATCAATTTTAAGGTGTAAGTTTATAAAGAGATCTACCATTTTTAGTTTTCCCAATAAATTTGGCTTTACTTAAATGAGAATTCTCAATTAAAAAGTTTACAAACTGATCTGGGCTGTAATTTCGATATGATTTAATATTCCAAAATTCTTTAGGTTTGTGAGCTCCAAAAAAGAATTCTTTAACTTTAATTCGATTTAATAATTTAATTAAGACATGATATGTATTTTTTCTTCTCAAAAAATGATGAAATATATTTAAGGCAAATATTACATCGAAATTTAGCTCCTTATTTTTATGGTAATTAAATATGGATCCTGTAATGACTTTAAACTTTCTATTTTCTGCATTTCTTAACTTTTTTAAAAAATACGCATTGAGCCAATTTGCTTCTACAGCATAACAATCAAATCCCTCATCCTCAAATTTATAACTGAAATATCCAAAATTTGCCCCAATGTCAAGGAGAGTTCCTTGTGAAATAGAAAGGTTTTCTTTAATCATATCGAAGCGAGACTCTCCATATGAAAAAGGAAATTCTTGAAGATCAGGATGGATGGGAAACTGATATAGGCTTCTATGCCGAGAATAATAACTAAGTCTTTTTTTAAAATTTATCCAATTTTTATGTCTTGCAATAATTTTAATTGGAATTTTGGGAATTCCAAGCAAAATAGCCATTGAAAGGATATGATTTCCGTGTAAATTTATTAGTTGACCATTTCTACCAATAATTACAGTGATATCCTCAAAAATTACAGATCTTTCTAATATTTTGTCGTCCTTAAGATTTTGCTGGTCTACTTTTGATTTGAAAACATTTTTCTTTATTTGATTATGTATTAACTCAATTTCTTTAAGTTTATCATCACTTTCTTCTTTAAAATATTCGATGTCTTTCCAATTTTTTCCTTCTTTAAATTTTTGCTTAAGGGCTTGATAAACTGGCAAGTCTTCAAATAATTTTTTTGATTTCTCCCAATCACTTTTTAATATTTTGGAATTGCTATTTATTTTAGAGTCATTTTTAAGATAAAATTGTATTTTTTGAGGATTTACCCAATATATTTTGTCGATATTTGATATTTTAGTAATATATTTCAATTGTCCTCTTAATTCAAGAATTTTTTTTCCAATTAGAAATTTAAACTTATGAAGAATAGTCCATCCATATAAGGGAAATCTTCCTAAAATAGGAACTATATGATTCAAATCAAAAATTAAATTTCTTATCTTTGTCTTAAATGTAGCAACTAACATAATAAAACAATTATATTTAATATAGTTAAAAGTTATTCGACAAATCTCTTATAATTTTGAAATCAATATATCATCAAAAAATAACTCCCTAAAAATAAATTAATATATTGAAGAGAAAATTATTTATTAATTATAAATTTGAGTTTTAAGATGTCAGTTTATAAAGAGTTCTTCTATCTTCTGTTTTACCTATAACTATAGCATTATTTAAACAAGAATTCTCAATTAAAAAATTTATAAACTCATCAGAACTATAATTTCGATACCCATCTTTATTTCCAAATCTTCTAGATTTATGGATTCCAAAAAATAATTCTTTAACCTTGATTCTTTTTAAAAAATTTATTAAACCTAAGAATGTTTCTTTTTTCTCTAAATACTTATAAAAACCATTTAAAGCTAATAGCACATCGAAAACAAGCTCTTGGTTTTTATTGTATTCAAATATAGATTCATGAATAATATTAAACTTTCTATTTTCTACTTTCTTTAGTTTTCTTAACAAATATAAATCCATTCTATTTTCTTCAACCGCATAACAATCAAATCCCTCATCCTCAAATTTATGGCAA
>JAHLWT010000012.1 GCA_019057775.1 Promethearchaeota archaeon | reverse complement strand
AAGTGTTCATTCTTAAACTTTTTCTTCATTTTGATAAAGAAGTTCACCGCCTATTTAGTTCTAAGAGGCGAGCGACGTGAAATCTTTCGGTCTTCTCTTTACTCTCTTAAAGTAGTATAGAATGGCGTCAACTATCCTTGCGGATGCCTCTCCATCGCCATATGGGTTAACCGATGTAGCCATCCTGTTATAGATGCTTCTATTATCGAGTAATCTGCAGGTCTCTCTAAATATCCTCTCTTTAGATAAGCCAACGACTTTTACCGTACCAGCCTTTACGCCTTCTGGCCTTTCAGTAACTTCTCTCAACACTAAAACTGGTTTGCCTAAAGAGGGTGCTTCCTCCTGCAGCCCGCCGGAATCGGTTAACACTAAGAAGCACTTATTCATCAGATTTATGAAATCGAGATAATCTAATGGTTTAGTAAGATGGATACGAAGAGAGTTCTTCAGTATTTTATAGACAACATTCTTCACCTTAGGGTTCGGATGGACTGGATAAACAATTTCCAAATCGTCGTATTTTTGAATAAGTTGTCTTATGCATAAGCAGATATTCTCTAGCGGAATTCCCCAATTTTCTCTGCGGTGAGCAGTGACTAAGATTATTCTTTTCTTATCAAAGTCGATTTTTTTTAAAACAGAGTTCTTGAACTGATGTGGTTTCTTCAAGGCTAAGTAGAGGGCATCGACCACAGTATTTCCAGTTATGAAAATGGACTCCTTCTTTATGTTCTCTTTAAGGAGGTTTCTCTTCGCAGTCGTGGTGGGAGCGAAATGGAAGTCGCACAAGGCATCTGTGAGGAGCCTATTTACCTCTTCAGGATAGGGACTGAATCTATCGTAAGAACGGAGTCCTGCCTCGATATGACCGACAGGAACTCTTTGATAAAAAGCAGCCAACGTAGCTGCAAAAGTTGTCGTGGTATCCCCCTGGACAAGGATAAAATCTGGATTTTCTCCATTAATTACCTTTTCCAATCTGGAAAGCGCGCTGGTAGTGATATAATAGAGGGTCTGGGATTCTTGCATTATATTTAAATCGTAATTGGATTGGAGATTAAAGAGTCTCAGGACCTGGTCAAGCATCTGTCTGTGTTGAGCGGTAACTACCACTATGGTTTTGAATATATCTTTCTTCTTTTCTAATTCTCTCAACACAGGTACCATCTTAATAGCTTCAGGCCTTGTGCCAAAGATACAAATTATCTTTTTCATGCTAAACCCTTATTTAAAAGTTTAGAAAACAAAAAAGAACATTCCAGCTTTCAATTGTTGTGCGAAACTGCCAGATATTTTTACCTACAATTTCTCCTTCCCTCATTTTTTAAACTCCTGTGTGAAAGCCACCAAGTCAAAGGACGTCAATATTTTCCTTGAAAATCACCCACCAGCTGCCTTCTTTACTCTTCCTCTGGTAAGAGATAAGCACCTAAATCTTTGACAAAAATGAATCGATTACCAGTACATCGCTCTTTCCATCCTAATCAATCAGGATGTTGTGGGAAGTGCTCCGATGCCAATCTTTTGCTTCATCATTATATCGTATAGTTGCTTATCGAAGAGAGCTTCAATTTTATCCATTTCATTATCTAAATATACCTCAGGATATAGTGTCTATATAAAACGTCTGGAAAAACTTATATATTCCTTACAGTTACAAAATGAAATCTAACAGAAATATTTGCAGTTCTTAGCTTTGTAGTTTCTATAATCATCTCTGAATTTAAATTAACCAATTCTATTGGCATGAGATATTAATTTGTTTGCCATTTTCAGCCTCTGTGCGTAACCAAATCTCTAATCATCATAGAGACTATTATAAACGCTTTTATACTGTTCAACTCCAAATTCCCAAGAAAGATATTTCCTGGCAAAAGCGACACATCTTTCTGCAATCCTTGCTTGTCCTTCTTTACTATACAAAGATAGGAGAGAACTTATCCCCCTCTTTATAGACTCTCCATCTTCTATCTCATCGATAACAGCTCCCAGACTGTGGGTCTTAACAATATCTCTAATATTGTGAATCGCACCAGAAGCCAATACCGGAAGACCACAGGCTAAATACTCAGCAAATTTAGTTGGAAATGCTACCTGGTTTACAAGCGATCTTTTTCGCAGTAACAAGCCAACATCTCCTATCATCAAGTAATTCGGCACATCGTCGTGAGGAATGCTCCGTAGGGTATAATTTTTTGAGTTTGTGTTTTTTCTAATCAATTCTCTCAAAATTTCTCTCTTATATACGTTAGAAGTTAATACTAATAAATGAGCATGCGGGACAAATTGCTTGATATGTGAAAATACCTCAATAATCTCTTCCTTACCGTGCCAAGGTAGAAAGCTTCCTGCATATAAAACAACAAACTTGTCTTGCAGTTTGAGCTCTCTTCTCAACTTATCTCTTGTTACCCTATTGTATCTGAATTTTCCTATATCGGTACAGCAAGGAACATAAGTTATCTTAACATTAGTAGAGATATTTTTTTGAATGTAATCACCAAGTGCCCTTGAGACACAAACTAAATGGTCAGCATTTTCAATACATACTTTTTCCATTTTTTCCATTCGTTTAAATTTTAGGCTATCCCTGCCACAATATCCAGACATCACTGCCTCTTCTGTAGCCAATCCGTGACAGTCAAAAACAACCTTAACTTTTAATTTCTCTTTAATTTTATCGTTAATAAAAGGATAAAAAGCATTGTGGATATGAATAATATCAATTTTTTCCTTTTGACAAATGTTTATTAGTTTTCGTGAGACTAACCACCTGTTAAATAAAGAGGTTAACAAATACTTTGAAGAGAGAAGGTAATTAACATACAGAAAAATTTCCTGTTTTTCTCTATATTCTTTTATTTCCTTCCTTCTTTTTCGTTTAAGAAAGACCCTAACTAATGCTTCATTAGTAAACAATATACATCTTCCATCTTCTTCACTTATTCTCTTTTGTAATTTTTCTATTCCCGAGAGTACTCTTGTTTGATATCCACTAAACGGGGTTATGAAGGTTCCATTACACAAAAAGAGGATGTTCATTTTCAAATTTAATTAATATTTTAAAATTGCTTTTTTTGTCTCTTTATATCAATGAAAAATGCTTTGTAATGTTTAATAATATTACTTGATATTTCCATTATCTTATAAGGATTAAGTAGCTTCGCAAGTGCTCTAAGGGGTCGGTGCTTTAAAGAAAAAAGAAGACCTGTCCAAATATACCTTTTCTTAAATTTATTTAACTCTTTTTGTAATAAGTTTGCTGAGATATTACTGAGATTATTTTTGGCATCGTATAAATCGCAAAAATTAACCCAATCAGCAAGTTTTTCTGGCGGTTTGAATAAATTATTATCTACACAATAATTATACAAAACAGTTCCTGGATATGGTCTATATATCATATATTCACACCATCGGTAGCTTAATCGTTTAACCAACTGAAGGGTCATTTTAAAATCTTCTACTGTCTCTGTTGGTAGACCAGCCATAACATAAAGTCCAGGACCAATATTATATTTCGCAAGGAGCTCGAAAGTTCTTTTAACATTTTCAAGTTTAATACCTTTTTGCAAAAATTTTAATATACGAGGACTTCCACTCTCCACCCCTAAACCTATTGCATAACAACCACTCTTAGCCATAAGGACAATTTCTTCTTCCTTCAGGTCAACTCTACTTTCACATTCCCATTTTATTTTTAAATTCTCCTGAATAATTAAATTACAAAATTCCCTCAGTCTTTTACGATTTATTGTAAAGTTATCTTCATAAAACTTAAAAGTAGATACTCCATGTCCATCCTGAAAAAATTTAATCCAGAAAATAATCCTTCGGGTTGTAAAATCCCCTCTTCTCCCTTTATTGAATGCTTGATTATAACAAAAAGTACAACGAAGTGGACAGCCTCTGCTTGTATTTAATGTGATTCCATCATATTTCTTGACATCAACAAGATGCCAAGCAGGATCTGGTAATTCATTTAAATCTTTAATAAAAGGTCTCGGTTTATTTATGATAATCTTGCTATTCTGTTTGTATACTAAACCTTTGATATCCTCCAGCTGCACATCGCCTTTATCAAGATATTGACAGAGCTCTAAGAGTGTATATTCTCCTTCCCCAATTATCACATAATCTATATACGGTTCAATAATAGTTTGTTCTGGCAATAGACTAGGATGAATTCCTCCCCATACTATTTTTGTTTTTGGTAAAATCCCTTTAAATTTTATTGCCTGATTTATTGCATTAGTAATACTCCTCCCAGTTATTACGGAAAAACCAATCAAGTCAGGATTAAAAGAGATAAAATTTTCAGGTTTTCGATCATCAATATTATTA
>JAHLWT010000011.1 GCA_019057775.1 Promethearchaeota archaeon | reverse complement strand
TTCCTGCCGAAAAAGAAAATGAAACACATAAAAAAGGGGTATGGAAAGTCTTTAATGAAAATATTAACTATTTCCATTTAACTCAAAAACCCGTTTCCTACGAGGATCATTCCAAATGGTGGGAAAACGCTTTTGATGATGAATTTATATACATCATACTATATGAGAAAAAGATAATAGGATATATTAGATTAACAAAGCATAAAACAAAAACAAAAGAAAAGCACGAAATTAGTATTGCTATATTAGAAGACTTTCAGAAATCTGGGATTGGCACATACGCATATAACTTATTCGAAATTAAAATGAAAAAGAAGGTAGTTCAAGAAATAATTGCTAACACTAAAAATGATAATATTTTGGGTCAAAAATTTTTTGAAAAAAATAAATTCAAGAAGACTCTAACTAGATATGAAAAAATTATTTAGAGTTATATATTAATATGGTCTAAAGGAGATTTTAAATTAAAATGGAGAAATATTTAGTAGTTACCATAAAAACTTGGAATATTGATAACTTTCATAAGTACACAAAAAAATTTCAAGGTGAATGGTTTTTAATCTCCAAAAATGATGAATTTACATTGGCTAATGTTGAAAAAATAAACCCAAGTAAAATATTTTTTATTCATTGGTCTTGGATAATTCCAGCGGAGATTTTCAATAGATATGAGTGCATTTTATTTCATATGACTGATTTACCATTTGGTAGAGGTGGTAGCCCATTGCAAAATTTAATTGTAAGAGGTATTTATGAGACAAAAATATCGGCATTACGAGTTGTTCAAGAATTGGATGCTGGAGATATATATTTAAAGATGCCATTGAATATCGAACACGGGACTGCTGAAGAGATTTTTACTAAAACATCTAATATTATATATCAAATGATTGGTGAAATCCTTAAAAAAGATTTAAAACCTACTCCTCAAAGAGGTGAAGTGGTTAAGTTTTTAAGGAGAAAGCCAGAAGATGGCGACCTAAAAAACTTGAATGACCTTAGAAAAATCTATGACTATATCAGAATGTTAGATGGAGAAGGTTATCAAAAAGCATTTCTCGTCTTTAACAAAGTTAAATATGAATTTTATAATCCTAAATTAGAAGATAAAAAACTAAAAGCTAAAGTATTAATAATAGAAAAGGGAGATTTAAATAATGATAAATAAAAAGATATTAGTTGTGGCTGCTCATCCCGACGATGAGATTCTAGGTTGTGGTGGCACTATAGCAAAAGTTTCCTCTGATAACAAAGTTCAAGCTTTAATCTTAGGAGAGGGAATGATATCACGGGATTTAGAAAAGAAGGAAAGCCTTCTACTAAAATTAAAGGAAAATGCAATTAAAGCGCAAAAAATTTTAGGTATAAATGAATCCTATTTTGAAAATTTTCCAGATAACAGTTTTGATACAGTTCCGTTATTAGAAATTGTAAAAAAAGTTGAAGAATTTATAAATAAAATAAATCCTGATATAATTTTTACACATCATCATGCAGATTTGAATGTGGATCATAGAATCACCTTACAAGCGGTTTTAACAACATGTAGGCCCCAACCTAATTTTAAACACCCTGATATTTACTGTTTTGAAGTTCCTTCTTCTACGGAATGGCAAATTTTAACAGCAGAAAATATTTTTAAGCCCAATGTCTTTATTGACATCGCTAACACTATAGAAAAGAAATTAACTGCTTTAGAAAATTATAAAACAGAAATCAAAGAGTATCCTCATTCAAGATCCATCGAAGGTGTTAGAATTATGGCTCAAGATTGGGGTAGAAAAGTAGGGAAAAAGTTCGTAGAAGCGTTTGAATTAATAAGAAGTGTGAGAGATAATCTATAAGAGAATAGCTATTTCTTGTAGTAATTTATTACTTTTTTTAAAGCATTAATAACATCGTAAACATCGTCATCACTCATTTTTGGAAATATAGGGAGAGTTAGTAATCTCGGGTATAACCATTCAACATTTGGAAGCATTCCTTTTTTTAAACCAAATTTATTTTGATAAAATGTATGATAATGAACAGGGATATAATGAACAGTAACACCTATATTTTCTTCTCTTAAGGCTCTGTAAATGTAATTCCGATCAACTTTCAGCTTTTCAAGATTTAATTGTATTACATATATATGCCAGGAGTGTTTTACACTTTTTTTTACAAAAGGAGTGGTAATTTCTTCAATAGTATGCAATTCCTTATCATAAATTTTTACGATTTCTCTTCTTCTTTTTTGAAATGATTTTAATTTATCCAATTGATGAATTCCCAATGAAGCATGAAGCTCACTCAAATTATATCTAAATCCTAAAAATTGCATATCGTAATAAAATCCTCCAGATTTACCAAATCTTTTTTCAGCATCTTTTGATATTCCATGTGTTCTAAACATCAATAATTTCTCATATAATTCGTCGTTATTAGTGGTAACCATCCCTCCTTCCGCGGTAGTTATGTTTTTTACGGGATGAAAACTAAATATCGTTAAATCGCTAATATCTCCAATTTTTTTTCCTTTATATTCCGCATCTATAGCGTGAGCTGCATCTTCAATAATATATAAATCTTTCTCTTCTGCAATTTCATTAATTTCGTCCATATCGCATGGTTGGCCAGTAAAATGAACAGGAATTATAGCTTTCGTTTTAGGGGTTATCTTTTTCTTTATTTCGTTCGGATCGATATTATATGTATCCTTCTTGATATCTGCAAATATAGGTGTCCCTCCTCTATAAACAACGCAATTTGCAGATGCAACAAAAGTTAGTGGTGTTGTTATTACTTCATCACCAGGTTTAATATCAATACTGGAAGTAGAGATATGCAGTGCAGCTGTTCCAGAATTAACAGCAATAGCATATTTAGAACCAATATATTTCTTAAATTTTTCTTCAAATAACCTCACCTTTGGTCCTGTGGTTATCCAGCTAGATTTTAAAGAGTCTACTACCTCTTCAATTTCTTTGTCATTTAACCATTGAGTACTATAAGGAAGAAATTCTTCTCTAATAGGCGTACCTCCTTCTATAGCAGGTTTCTCCATTATTAGCTCATCTCATTCTCTTTAATCCATTGTTCTAATTTTGATATTCCTTCCTCTAAGGAGGTTTTAGGTTCCCAATTTAGAATTCTTTTTGCTTTAGAATTATCACATACTAATTTCAAAATTTCACTTTGAGGATGATGATGATTCACATGTTCTATGCGATTATTATCATTCACTATCAACATTGCCAAATTATTTATAGAGATTTCGCGTCCAGTTCCAGCATTTATTATTTCTCCTATGCATTCTTCATTTTCTGAAGCTTTAACAATAAATTCTGCACAATCTTCTACGTATAACAAATCTCTTGTTTGCGTTCCATCTCCAAAAATTTTAATTTTCATGTTATTAATTTTGTTATTAACAAAAATAGAAACTACGCCACCATCCATGTTTGTTTTTTGATAAGGCCCATAAGTATTGAAGGGTCGTAATATTACTACTGGTAATTTAAATCCATAATAGTATGAAAGAGCCAGTTCTTCAGCAGCAACTTTAGAACCCGCATATGGAGATGATGCTTTAATTGGATGAGTTTCAGATATTTTTTTACTTGCATCTACTAAGTCATATACCATACAAGTTCCAATAAGAATAATTTTCGTATTAATTTTACGCGCTGCCTCAAGGATATTATATGTTCCAATTATATTATTCTCAAAAGATTTTTTAGGATCGTCTAAACTTTCTTGGACATTAATTTGAGCTGCAAGGTGAAAGCAAATAGAGAATTTATATTTCTTAAATAAGTCTTCTATTAATTGTTTATCCTTAATATCCCCTATTAAAAATTTTATTAAATTAGGATTGTCTTTAAATTCATCTAAATTTTCTTTTCTTCCATTATCTAAATTATCAATTATTATTACTTTTTTTTCTTGGCTTAATAATTTTTTAACAACCCATCTCCCTATAAACCCTGCTCCTCCAGTTATTAAAACTACCATGCAATATACCCAGATGATTTCAAATTATATTAATTTTAATTAAAAACTCCTTTATCTCGTCTTTAGAAAGAAATGGCCCTTCTTTAGAATTAAAAGATTTTGTGAGATCAAATTTTTTCGAATTGGGATATGCATTTAAATCAATATTCAGAGAAACTTCAGGCAATTGAGGGATAATTATATACATATCGTTCATTTCATAAGTTCGTTCTGCTTCTTCAATTGAGAATAACTCTTCATACAACTTTTCTCCAGCAAGCATCCCTATTTCATTTATTTTAACTGATTCAACAGTTTTACTATGTATTTTTGCGAAATGTTCAATTAATACACCCATTAAATCAATTATTTTTACTATAGTCATTTTTTTTACAAATACTTCTCCCCCCTGTGCTATAGCTAAAGATTTAATAATAAAATTTATTGCTGCATCAATTCCCATAATATATCTTGTCATTTCGTTGTGAGTTAAAGTTATCAGCTGATTGTTTTTTATTTGATTTTCAACTAAAGGAACTAAAGACCCTCTTGAACCTAATACATTGCCAAATCTTACTGAATAGAATATTGTACGTTTTGCAATACCATCTTTTGTAACTCCTTTATAATAATTTGCAGCGGTAACTAGTTTTTCTCCCATTAATTTTGTAACTCCCATTGTATTACTTGGTGTTGCTGCTTTATCGCTGCTTGTAAAGATAAACTTTTCCACATTATTCTCAATACTAGCTTCTATAATATTTTGAAGCCCTATTATGTTTGTTTTAATTGCTTCGAATGGATTATACTCACAAGCCCCTACATGCTTTAGTGCTGCCAAATGAATAACAATATCAACATTTTGCATTGCACGATTAAGTCTCTCTTTATCTCGAATATCTCCAATTAAATATCTTACTTTATCCCCATACATTTCAAGCTTTTTCTCTAATAAATATTGTTTAGTTTCATCTCTACTATATATTCTAATTCCTCTTGGGGAATAATTTTTTAATAAAGTTAATACTATTTTTTCTCCAATTGTGCCGCTTCCTCCACTAATTAAAATAAGTTTATCTTTTATAGTTTCCATGATTATCAAAAACCTATTGTCTATTATTAATCTTTAAGTTCCTAAACTATATAAAGTGAATTTAAAATAAATTAAATTTTTAATATATTCTCAATTAACTTCCTAACTCTGATTGATGCTTTTCCATCAAATTTATTTACACAATATGCTTTATATTTATTTCTACCTTCTTTTAGGCTTTTAGAAATATCCTTATCATAAAGAGCATCTTGGATAGTCTGTTCTAATTCATTAGGGTCATTAACGGAAAGAGCAACTCCAGATTTTCTTATTAAATATGCATCAGATACACTTTCATAATTTATATCCACTACTGTTTTACCTAAAAATTTCGCTTCAAGCTCTGCTCCGGTACTTCTCCCTATAATAAGGTCACTTGCCATAATAATATTATGAAGATCATCTTCTTTAGCAATAATTATAACCTCAGAGTACATTTAAATTTCTTGCTTTGAAAGCGAAAATATATATACTTATTATTGAGATTTCTTCATACTAAAATAATTTTACTTTATCATCAAAGGTTTTTTAAAAAAAAGTAAAATTAATATCCAGTAATTCCATATCTTCTATAAATTCTATTAAATATTATAACAGCAATGACTGGAAGAATTATAGCAGTTGCTAACATTACTAAAAAATAAATATTATACTGACAGAGGGTTAAAATGATATTATCTTGGACCCATACCATTCTTAAAAATGTAAAAATATAATATAGAGGATTTAGTGAAATTATATTTTGAAATATTAAAGGAAATAATTCAAATGGATACGATAAACAGCTTGCCCAAAAGATATAATTTAAAGCAAAAATAAGAAATTCATACATATTCTCTTTTGATATTGCAAAAACCCCAAGAATTAAACCTATTCCACTAAAAATAAAAGCAATAAGCATATAGATAAATAAAATAAAAAGAAAAGTTAATAGAGAAATAGGATAAAAAATATAAGTTATTATTAAAATAATTATAAATGGTAAAGAAATCAATACCAAATTAGATAAGAAAATACCAAATAATAAATGAAAGCGTTTAAATGGTGCAATTATTAGAGCAGGTAATGTTTTCCAAAACTTTTCTATTCGTAAATGACTTGGAAATTCACTAATTATACTTTTTAATAGATTTAAATTATATATACTTAATAGAAAAATTATGTAATTTTCTTGTGTCCATATACCAAAGGATTGATTAAAGCTAAATAATGCTCTAAAAATTATAAGTGGCATTAGGATCCCTATAATTGGGCTAATATATCTAAATAAGACTTGATATTTATACCTCATCTTTAACTTGATATTTTTTTCAGCGAGAGCAATCACTTGAGATATATTATATCTAATCCTACCTTTCACTACTGAGAATCTCTTTTGAATCATAACTATTATTCACGATTTAAAATAATTTCAGAAATAAATTTTCTATTGTTTCTTTTTTTTCATATATTTTTAAAATTTTATAATCTTTTAGAAATAAAATTAAATTTGAATAGTAATCACGATTTTTTAAGTTAATAATGAATCCTTTATTGTCGGATTTGAATGAATTTATAAACTTTCTTTCTCTTAAATTCGATATTAAAAAATTTTTTTCTTTTTCTCTTACTTCAATATAAATATCAATACTAGTTTTTAATAAATCATCTATTTCAGATGTTTTTAAAATTTTTAAAATTTTTCCATGATTAATAAAAGCTACTCTGTCACATAACCTTTCTACAAAATTCATATCATGACTAGTAAGAAATATGGTATTATTTTGGTTTTTTAAAATATCAAGTATAAAAGAAATAGATTTAACATCTATTCCTAAAGTGGGTTCATCTAAAAATAGAATTTTTCGCTCTAACAATAATGTTCTACAAAGAGCAAGTTTCATTTTCATTCCGCTTGAAAAATTTTCTACATATTGATAAAGCCAGTCTTTTAATCCAAATTCCTTTACAATCGTTTTTATCTTTTGCTTATAATCAGGTACGTTATATATTTTACAAAAAAATTTTAAATTATCATAAGCTGTTATACGATAATATAACATATCACTTCCTAGCATCAATGAAACGTTGGATTTCGCCTTTTGAGGCTTATTAAGGATATTATGACCATCAATTGTTGCATAACCAGATGTAGGTGATTTTAAGGTTGTTAAAATTGAAATTAGAGTAGTTTTTCCTGCCCCATTTGGTCCTAATAGACCAAATATCTCTCCTTCCTTAACAGATAAATTAATATGATCTAATGCTGTGAGCTTTTCCTTTTTTCCCTTAAGTTCGAATTTTTTTGTTAGATCAAATGTTTCAATGATATTTTTACTCATAATGTTTAATAGTCTCTAAAAAGTTTTAATTTCTAAAAGATTTAATCGTAAATTATAAAGAGGAATTGATGTTCTTAATTTAATTTTTTCTTTTAGGTGGTTTAATTTTTTTTATTAAATCGTCTAAATTGTCTCTAATAAAATAGAGTGGATAATTCCCAAGTATTTCTCTGTGAATATAGGTATCTGAGGCAATAATTATTTTATCTAAAAAAGCAGCTTCTACAGGTGTCATTCCAAATCCTTCAAAAATCGATGCATCTATATAAAGTTGCGATTGTTTTAGTTCTCTCATTACATCTAAGTGATTAGGAATATAAAAGTGAGGACAATCTAATTTTATATTTTCCTTTTTTTGATATCCTATAATTATTAATTTTAATCCTAATTTTTTTGAAGCGTTAACGATTAGAGTTTGTCTTTTACGAGCGGTAATTCCACTAATGTTTATCATATCATACTTTATAGGAAGATCTTTAATATCATCAACAAATTTGGAATTTATGCTTAGATAACAAACCTTAGAATCTATATTTAATAATTTCTTAAAACAAAATTGAGTAAATTTGGAAATAGATAAATTAAGATCTGATTTTTTTAATAGTTTCAGATAATTAACCTGATAATAGATTCTATTTTTATATGGAGTATCTAATAAAATATTGATTATTTGAGATAATTTCCTTGTTATTTTGTGTTTATTAAGTATTTGAAGTAAATAAAATAGTATTATATATAAAGAGGGATGTTTATGAATAATATGGTAAATATATTGTAAATATAATTTTATAATATATTTTATGTAATTTTGATTATCTTCAACGGATAAACGCCAAGGAGGGAGGTCAATTAGAAGATTAACAAAATTTACTTTGTATTTTTTTATCTTTTTTAGAATTGGATATATCTCATACATTTGATTATGACCTTCTAATAGTATGATATCTGCGTCTTTAGAAAACTGATTATAAAGGATAGTATGACCATTTTTTTCTAATTCTTTCATAATAGAATCCCAAATTGCTCCATAATAACATATTTTCATTTTAATCTTTATACAGGTTCTATTTTATAATAAAATTTTCCACTAAAATTCTTATTTTCTTTCTCTGGCTTTATAAAATACCAATCAGGTATTTCGGTTTGAATTTTAATATTTTTATTGAAGCAAAATTCTTTTACTGCTTTAAATACATCTGGAATACAAATATCATGTCCTCCAATAATTCCACCATCTTTTACTTTTGGATACCATAAATTAATATCTTGATAAACATATTTGTATTTATGATTAGCGTCAACATAAACAAAATCTAAAGAGTTATCTTTAATATTATTTACAGCACATTCAGAATAATCTTTTATTATTATCACTCTTTTATCATTTTTGAACTTTCTTAGAACATGATTATAATTTTGAAGTGACCAAATAATGTAAATATCTTTATAATTATCCCATACATCTATTAAATACATTTTTTCAATATTTAATTCTTTTAAAATATTTTCTGAATTTCTTCCTCTCTCAACTCCAATCTCTGCTCCTTCTACTAACTTTCCATTAAATTTTTCTTTCATAAATTTAATAGATGGTCGTATATTACTAAGAATATTATCTGTCTTGAGTTGAAAGGCTCTTTTATTAATAAAAGTATTTAAATCAATTTTTTTATATAAAACGGGAGTTAGATGTTTTAAAATCAACGAAGCAGTTTTATATCTAATTTTTTCGGTTTTTTTAGCTATATAATACATTTTATTTACTTCCTTTTACTTTTGAATAAATTCGACAACTTTTACTATAAACTCTTTTCCATAATTTAATAATAAAATGATAATTTGGAGGATAAACCCTAAGAAATTTGGATAATACTTGTATTTTTTTTTGTTCTATTTTCTTTCTATGCCAACGAAGTGTATCACATCCATCTAATACTAATGTTCCATCATAAAGTTGAAATATCCGCATTTGAAAAGCTTTATTATAACTATGTATTGAAGAAATCGGATTATCATTTATTTTAAATAATTTGTAATATTGTTTTTTGACAAATATAGCATTAACAGATGTTACTCCTATTAATTCGTAATTTTTTCTTTTTCCAAGTTTTATTAGAGAAAGTAAGGATGAGCCTTGATATATTTTCATATTTTTTTCTTGAATAAATTCTATATCGTTTGGAATGGTATAGTTAAATTCGATAATCACTACTTTTGGTATATATTTTTTCATCGAGTTCCATATATGATAATCATTTCCATCAACATCAATAGATATTAGATCAAACGATTGAGGAATATTGGTCTCAGATAAAATATTGTCAATTGTGTTATAACCAGAAAAATTGACGAATCTCCTGAAGCATATCACACGGTTTATATCTTTGTAATTATCTATTAATTTTATAAATTTTTTTTTATTAGCTTCAATAAGTACTCCTGACCATCCTTTATTAGTTATTAAGTTCCACGTATTACTAAGAGTTTTTCCATCATATGCTCCAAATTCTACGCACCAATTATCTCCATTAATAATTTCAAAAATTTTTTCTATAATACCATCTTCCCCTGCTTGGGATGTAATATTTTTCTTATAATGAAATAGCCAATTATTGTTCCTATTTTCTTCTTTTATTTTATTTGTTTTCATAATATATGTTTATTATTTCTCTTTTATTCCTATTAATTTAGCAGGATTTCCACCCCAAATTTGATATTCTCCTGTTGTACTTTTTGTTAATACTGTTCCAGATAAAATCATACATCCTTTGTGAATGATTTCTACAGACTGCTTGTATATATTCATTCCTTTTTAGATTTTATCCTAAATAAAAATAAACGATTTTCCTCTAAATTGTCAACAATATCTATTAAGGTATTAATCGAATCTATTTCTATATAACTTAGCTTTAAATAATCAAGATTAATTACATTATTTTCAATAAGAGATATAAAATATTTAAGATTTGTTTTATATTCCCATCTCACATATGCAAATGGATATTTAATCCCAGATCGATAATTAGGGTCTTCATAACCCTTATCGTAAATTGATTTCTGGTTTAAATCAAATAAATTATTATACTTAAAAGAATTCAAAAAACTATTTATCTCAGGGCTTAAATTAGATACTACAATTATAGTATCGATGATAGTTCTGTTTAAATTAGATAAAGCATCATCAAATCCAATGAAAAGATTTTGAGGATTTAAAAAACTATTACAATTTTCAGAGTTTTTATCAATATTTACAATTTTTACATTTGCTCCAGATAATTCAATAATTTTTTTTAATAAAATAGAAAAGAAATTCAAACCAATTATCAATAAATTATGTCCTAACTTTGGATTGATTTCTCTTAATAATTTCATACAAAGTGATGCATAAGGAGTACTAGCGATTAGTTTTTTGTTTTTAATATCAATAAATTTACAAATAAGATTTGAAGATAATTTTATATTTAAATCGTATTTCTGAGAGAGAAAAATTACACTATCCGAAATTTTAAAATTATAAACATTTTGTTCAAAAGATTTAATATATCCAGCACAAAAAATAGGTTTATGAAATCTATTAATCATAGTTTGAAATAATGGATCATCATAGATTTTTGAGAAAATCGCGTATTCACAAGAAATTTCAACAGGATCTATTGGATTATTTCTCATATTAATTTCTTTTTTATTCATTCATAAAGATTTTTATTTCTCTAATTTCAAATCATCAATTTAAAATTCTTTATACACATATTTTTTTTTATTGATTCAATGATTTTAAAACATAAATCCATGGCTTTAATTGCATCATTTGCATTTACTATAACCTCCTTTTTCTCTAGACACGCTTTAATAACATTATTAAGTTCATTTTTATGTCCCTTATCTTGTGTTGGCAGTAAGAGATTACCTAAATTAAACCCAGAAGTTTCAATTTTTAGAAAGTCGTCGATTATAATTGCAGATTCACCAGAATATATTTCTATACGCTCTTTTGACATTTTTGGCCCATTTAAATCAGAATAAATAATATTTGCTATTGATCCATTTTGAAATTTTATTATTACTACACAATTATCATAAGTATCAAGATTCTTATGGCTAAGATTACCCCCCTTTGCAACTAATTCAATAGGATCAGAGTTTATTAAATACAAAATCAAATCTGTAAAATGACATAATTCTCCTATGAATGGCCCTCCGCCAATATCAGGATTATAAATCCAATGGTTTCCAGGAACATATGTACTGGCAATTCTATAATTTAGTATGATAGGATTAGCTCTCTTGTTAAGTAATTCTTTAGCTATTCGAATATGGGGGCTGTATCTACGGTTAAAACCAATTGTATAGAATTTTCCAGTTGATTTCACAGTCTCATATACGTTTTTACATTGATTCAGAGTTAATCCCATGGGTTTTTCACAATAAACATTTTTTCCCTGCAATAATGCTTCGATTGTGAATTTGCCGTGAGTATTATGTCTCGTATAAATAAATACTATATCAATTTCAGGATCTTTTAATATTTTTTTATAATTAGTTGTAATATAATCTGGACGATACTTCTCTTTACACAATTCTGCAGTTTTTTTATGTTCTGTACAAATGCCTCTTATTTTAATATCTGGATTAGATATTAAAATTGGTAAATGAGTGTTTTGCGCAAAGGTCCCACAACCAATTAGACCTATTTTTATTTTTTTTTTCTTGTCTATTATTACCAACTTTTGTTTAGGTTTAAATTCCTCATTTTCTTTGATGAATTTAAGTAAAATTGCAATATTGTTAATTGGATCTTTTTCTAAGTAATCATACGCTATGTTTGCTTGATCAACGGGAATTATTTTTGATATTAAAGGTAATACATTAATTCTTTTTTCTGATATTAATTTTAAGAACAACTCCATATTTCTATTTTCAGTCCAAGGTACATATGCTTTTGGATAATCAAATCCTTCATATTCATAATACTCGTCATAGCGCCCTGGTCCATAAGACCTTGATATTAATAAATCCACCTCTTTATAATATAGCTTAGAGCGATTCACAGCAATAGGAAAAGCACCTAGCATTATGATTTTTCCTTTTTCACGGATTAAATCGACAGCATCTTCTAACACTTTTGAAGATTTTGATGTAGCACAAATAATTATTGAATCTAATCCCTTACCGTCAGTAAATTTAAAAACTGTTCTTTCTGAGTTTAAATATTTAGGATTTATTACGAAATCTGCTCCTAATTCTTTTGCAAGATTGAGTCTTCTATTAATTAAATCAAATGCGAATACTTTCCCTCCGCTTTCTTTAACTAATTGTAATGTAATTAGTCCAATTAAACCCGTTCCAATTATTCCTATATTTTCTCCTAATTTTACATTTGCTCGATGAATCCCATGTATTGCAATTGCTCCTAATGTGGCAAATGCAGCTTCTTCTAAAGATACATTATCTGGAACTTTACATGATAAATTTTTTGGTGAATAGATTACTTCTGCATGATTCGACCCCCCACATGATAATCTATCACCTATTCTATAACTTTCAAGATTAGACTCTTGAACCAATCCTGAACAACTATAACCAATTGGAGATAAACTAAGTAAGGCACTAGAAAAATTTTTAGTACTATCTTTCTTAAAAAAAAAGGATTTCCCAAATTTAACAGTTTTGATAAGCCCTCTTTTCTTTATTTTAGATATGACTAATTTCCGAAAATCCTTTGATTTTACGGCTTTCTTAATAATAGGTAAATTATGAAATCTTTTCATTTTAATGGTAGATAATTCAGTACCAGAAGAAATTAAAGCAAAACTAGTCCTAACTAATGAACCCTTAGTTTCTATTAAGGGAACCTTAACATCTTTTAATACAATCTGACCCTCATTATTAATAAATATTTTTTTCATAAATATCATTAATATCTTAAAATTCAATAAAAAATATGAAATTTTATTGATGTAATTAAAAAATTTCTCAACTAAATAAATTTTAGCTAGATTCTGACATGTAATCAGAAGTGATTTTTATTTTAACGATTTTAATTCAGATTTCACATATACTTCTTCGCCATTCTCAAAATTATGTGTTATGTGAATGTTTAGAACCTCAATTTCGTACTTAAAACCATAATGTGGAGATCTTAATCCTTTTTCTATATTCATCTGAAAATCTTGATTAGAAGATACTTCGAGAGATAATTCATTATTTATTATTACTCTATTTTCTTCTAATCTTATTTTTACATCATTATTGAAGTGTATAAAGATATTTATTTCGTCTGGTTTTCTATTTGAAATATTAATAGTTGGAAAAACATAATCTTCGATTATAATATTATTAAGATCAATATTAGTGACAATTTTTCTTTTTACTAGAAATCCTTTATATCCATCATGATAACATGTTAATTCAAATAGCCCATTATTCTCCTTAAAAGATCTTTTAATCTTTGGTTTTGTACCCCATGCAAAATATGTTCCCAATTTAGCTTGGTTTTCACTATTGATTGTTAAGACATTATGTGCTTTACTGCTTCGGAATAAATTTCGTTCGTTTAAGGACTTATTGTATGTATAAGTTCCAGAATCTATTATAATATCCTTGCCTTTATGAGAAAAAACAAAATTCGAAATGCTACTATGAGAATGCCCTGCTGATTTGGGTCCAAAATTACCGTTATCAACAAATATATAGTTTGCTTTAGAGGTCCAATTATTCCTCATAATGGCATACCCGGCATTTCTAAAATACTTTATTTTTTTTCTTGGTTCTTGAGATTTAAGATTATTGAAAGTTTTGTATCCTTCGATGCCCAATAGCAAAATAGAAGGAATTTCTATTGTTTCCGAGAGATTTTTCAAATTTTCCCTTTGAAAAAGGATTGAGCCTAAATTTAATAAGATATTAAATGGATTTTTATTGTGAAAAGTAAGTAATAATACTTTTCCATCATCAAGATCACCAATTAGTGGAAAACTCTTATTGGGTTTAATTGAAAATAATAAATAATTATACATTTTTTCGATAATCTCTCGTTCTGCTTGATCCAGAGCATTTGGATTTAAAATAAGGAATAGCGAGAAAAATTCAAGAACAAATCTATGATAATTAACAGATTGCTCGATATTGGTTCCGTCAAGTCGAGTCTGTAGATAAATTTGTTTTTTGAATTTTTTAAAAAAATAATTCTCCCATTTCTTAATTGGTTTCAATTCTTTAAATATTTTAGAAAAAAAATATATTCCAAATAAATCACCAACAGTGTGGTTAAACGAACTACGAGTATAAAAATATTTTAAATAATATGCATGTTGAAACAGTGATATAAATATTTTCTTAAAAAACTCTTCATTATTAATTTCTTTAGAATCGTCAAAAAAATATAGGGTAAAAATCCACGTGATCAATCGAATCGATATTTCTAACCCGGAATACCAATTTATGCCGCGTAATGGAGGATTACTTTTAATCCAATCGATTATTAAGTGTTTAAATTCTTTCGCATATCTTTCATCTTTTGTATAATAATAAGCAAATCCTAAATATGTTAGAAATTGATGTCGATTAAATTCCCAAGTATATTTTACGTCAACTTGTTTATATTTAGGACGTATATCCATTTTTTCCGATTTTTGTAATTTCCATATAAAATGGTTGTTAAAGCTATAATGCCAGTTAATTTTTTTTTCAAATAAGTGAGTTTTTTCAAAAATGTCAAATTCTTTTCTAATAACTTTATCAGCATAGTTAATGCAATTATTTATCTCTCTTGAGCAATTGTCTTTTAAATACTCAATAATATTTTCTTTCTCTTCTTTGTTAGAATAGGCAAAAATTTTGTTATTAAAGAAAAGATTACGAATATCAGTTATCTTCGGCGAGCCAAGCATTCTCCAAAAGAATTCACCAGAGATACCTGATTTTCTAATAATTTCGCGTTTTTTATTATAATATTTAAAAAGTAAAATCTTTCTAGTTTTATTTTCTATTTTTTCTATAATTTTAGAAATATTAAGGGATTTTCGAGCTCTTAGAAAATTCATGAATTTAATCTCGTAAATTATAATTTCAAAAATTCTATCTATTAAAACCAATTGTATTAAATTGATAAGCTTAAAGATAATTGGGTATTATTAAATTTAAATTAATCCCCTACTTTAAAAGTTTATCATAAATCGGAATATACTTTTTAACTATCTCAGACCAGCTATAATTATTCACTACATATTCACGGGCACTTTGTTTCAACATCTTAGCTTTTTCTGGTGTCTTTAAATATTTTTCTAACTTTATAGCTAAAGCTTTACTATTTTCTACTTTAAAGAGATCTCCGGAAATATTATGTTTAATTAATTCATTTAGAGCAGGTAAATCGCTTGCTAATAAGACCTTCCCCATCGCCATCACTTCTAAAGGTTTTAGAGGAGTTACTAATCTATTTTCTCTTGTATTTAATCGAGGAATTACAAAAATATCTATTATGGAATAATAATTATTCACTTCTTCATATGGAACCATTCCAGTAAAAATTACATCTTTCTTTATATTTAATATCTTAGAATAATTCTTCAATGATTCTAAATAACTGATTGGTCTTATTGGTCCTACTATTAAGAGTTTTATGTTATTTATTTTTTTTTCTAGAAGAGAAAAAGATTTCAATAAAATTTCAATACCTTCCATTCTTCGAATAGAACCTATGTATCCTATAACTTCTTTTTTTTCTATACCTAATTTTTTTTTTAAACATTGATTTGGTTCTAATGGAACAAATTTCTTAGCGTCAACTCCATTAGGAACTATATATATCTTTTCTTCAGCAATCCCCCTATTCTTAATATCATTTTTCATTGCTTTTCCTAATGTGATCACAGCATCAGCCTTCTTCATTAATTTAGTTTCCTTTTTATGTTTTCTCTTATATTTAAATGAATCCTTTTTATATTTTTCACTTGCAACAGCACTATCTTCAGGAAAATATCTCACTTCGTAAATGAATGGAATATTTTTACTTTTTGCAATCTTATAACCATATTTTGCAAATCTTGCGGGTGAGTGAGCGTGAATTAAATCTATCTTTTGGATTTCAACAAACTTAGATAAATAATTTTTTTGATCCGTAAATAAAAGTGTGTTTATTAAATTATATCCTGTAGAAATTTTTACAGCATTTAAAATCTTTGAGTTTGAAATTAAATTATATCCTGGAAAGGGTGGAAATTTATAATAAGGTACCCTATTTTTAATATAAGGATTTTTATTTCTCATAATCTTAGGATCAATTAAAGCTAAAGGACATACATATTTTTGCTGTTCTTGAAGTATATTATGTGTTCTAATTGTGTACCCCGCTAATATTGGCAATGAAACTTCAAGTAAATGCAATATCCTTGGATTATTAATTTTCATAATATTTTTCTTACTTTGCAAGTTAGGTTATAAATTATAAAATCTAAAGAAATCATTATTATTCAAGAGATATTCGCCTTTTAATGAAATTAAAAAATTCAATTATTAAGTCTAAAGGACTGTATCTAAAAATTTTATAAAAGATTTTTAAACTTTCTGATAATATTCCTTTATTTAAAGAATGATAAGCAACTCTTAAGAATTGAGCAACATATATCTTTTTCGAAATTTTATTTCCATAAGAACTGATAAGTGGATTAAGATCCTTTAAGTATTTGAATTTTAATTTAAGGTAATTTTCTGGAGAGAGATGAGATTGATGATGATCGGATGTACCAACTACAAAAAGAGGTTCTTTGAAGAGTTTTATTTTCCCTTT
>JAHLWT010000010.1 GCA_019057775.1 Promethearchaeota archaeon | reverse complement strand
CTGCGAGAGCGGCTGGTAGCAGAAAAATCCCTGATCCGATCATGTTACCTGAAACAAGGGACAGGCTCATCCAAAAACCTATTTTTTGTTTATTCCTAGTTTGTTTTTTCAACCTTAAAATGAATAAGGAGCTTAATAAACTGAAGTTTCATATGTTTTATCAGATAATTTTTTTGCCTTTAAGTATTACCCTGAACTTATATATTATACCCTTTTAGGGTGGGATTTTTTTAATAATCATCTACCTAATCCCAGCCCGAAGGGCTGTAACATCACAGCCCGGGGCGGAGCCCCGGGAAACGTGATATCCAAATTCCCCAGGCTGCAAGCCTGGAACAAGATTCAATCCTATAAATATTTTTTATTTAAGTTATATAATTGTACCACCCTTTCAGGGTGGAAATTGGTTCTTGGATTTATGTCCCGGGGCTCCGCCCCGGGCTGGCTTGTTATACCCTTTCAGGGTAAAATATATATTGTTAAATCCTCTATTGAGCTAATCGTTTGTAAAACCATTTTTCATAAAAAATATCCTTATAATTCAAATTTTGAGTCCTCTCCGAAAAGTCGTGAAATATGGAAATGCCACTAAAACACAAAGCTTAAAACCTGTGAATAAACGTCTCTCCCTTTTCGATCAGGTCATTATAATCTTCAGGCTCTTCCAGGTTTTTATTTAGCCCAATCGGGCATTTGCCCAGGATCAATATCCAGCAGGAATCCCAGTATCAGAATCCCGATTGTTAAAATTACGACACCGATTAAATTCAGGAAAAAACCTGCCTTAACCATATCGATTATCCTTATCCTGCCGGTTCCGAAAATAATGGCATTTGGAGGAGTTGCTACAGGCATCATAAAAGCAAACGAACTTGCGAGGGTTGCCGGGATCATTAATAATAAAGGGTTCCTGGCAATGGCAACAGATAATGCTCCCAGAATGGGCAGGACCATTTCAGCGGTAGCTGTATTTGAGGTAAGTTCGGTTAAAAAAGTGATCATAAAACAAATACTCCCAACCAGAAGGGCAGGCGAGAATGTTCCCAAACCAATCAATTGATTTCCAAACCATTCCGACAAGCCAGACTCTTTAAACCCACTGGCAAGGGCAAATCCGCCTCCAAACAGAAGGACAATACCCCAGGGAAGTTTCGAGGCTGTTTTCCAGTCCATAATCCTTGGACTTTCTTTCCCCGGAATAATAAATAAAGTTAAAGACAGTATTATGGCAACGGTACCATCGTTAATATAATCTGCTTCAGGAAACAAACCTGACCATCCCGGAACGGTGAAATTACCAAATTGGATATCAGCTCGTGTCAGCCACAATAATGCTAACAATACAAACACGATTAAAACAATCTTTTCTTCATAACCCATCTTACCCAACTCTTTATATTGCTCTCTAAAAGCACTCTTTTCCAGGTAAAATTTAACGCGGCAGAAAATAATTGATAGAAAAAGCCATGCGATCAGTAAAAAAATGAAAGAGATAGGTACAGCAAAAAAGAACCATTTTGCGAAGGAAATTTCAGGAACGTCCGGAAAAGTTATGGTAAGGATCCTGGTAAAAGAAAGGTTAGGCGGTGTACCTACCAGAGTAGCAACTCCACCAATACTTGCACTGTATGCAATGCCTAAAAGAAGTCCAATGGAATAGAACCTCACCTTTTTCTTCCCTAAGGTATTCTCCAGGTTTATTATCACTGAAAGAGCAATCGGAACCATCATCATTGCCGTTGCGGTATTTGATATCCACATGGATAAAAAAGCAGTAGCCACCATAAAACCTAAAAGAATTCTTCTCGGTTTGGTCCCAAAAATAATCAAGGTAACTAAAGCTATTCTGCGGTGCAGATCCCACTTTTGCATCGCCAGTGCAATAATGAATCCACCTATAAAAAGAAAAATAACATGGTTGAAGTAAAGTGTGGATACAATTTTTCCATTCATTATGCCAAAAAGCGGAAATAATGCAACCGGTAGCAAAGCAGTAACGGCAAGGGGAATACATTCAGTGATCCACCAGATGGCCATTAACAAAGCAATGGCTGCAGTAAAAGTAACCAGTGGGTTTTCCGGATCCAGATCAAAGAAAATAAGAAGAATAAGACTCGCAACAGGGCCCGTAATCAGGCCAAGTTTCTTTAGCCAGCCTGTTTTGCCAACCAGTATTTGTTCGTTTTCAGCCAAACCAACTACTTAATAAGTAAGTTATGTGCACCTAAATGTGTCGGATCAATGTCAAGCGCTTTTTTATATTCGTTGTTTTTTCATCCCAATACTCTGATTAGTTACAAATATATCATCTTCCTGGAATAGATGGTATTCTGATCGTGCCATAGATATATGGTACCAGTCCCTAATCTTTTTGTTTTAAAACTACCTTTTAACTATCAATTCACAAAATCATTTTTATTACCTGTGTGTTTGGGTAAGCGGTCCGGTCATTTTCAGGGACAAACCCTAAGGGTTTAAAAACCTTATGGCTGAACGAGAGGTGTTTATTGGTAATATGAACTTTTTTTATCTTTTTAGCCAATGACTGACTAGCAAGAGAATTTTACCAGCCTGGAAGAAAGTTTAATCCGAACACCCCGGTTTTCAGCCCTTTTTCCTGGAAAGGGAAGGCGTAATATGGTTCCAGTATCATAGCGCCAAATAAGTTCACCCGGAGTGATACACCGGTACTGTATATAGGTGTCGAACTATTAAAATCATATCCGATTTCACTTCCCTGGTCACTCCAGGCCAAGCCGGCATCAAGAAAGAAAGCTAATTCAGTCCAGAACATCTTCGATTTAATAAGCGAAAGCCTTTTTGGACCGGTAAATGGTATTCTTAATTCCAGGTTACCCACCAGCATTCTGCTTCCGTACAATTGCTGAATAACATACTCCACATCTTCGATGCTCAGGTCCTTATAAATTTTATTATTATTATACCCCCTAATATACCAGGGATAACCAAGATAAAGCGGAGCTATTAAATTGCTTTCAGAACCGGTGCCAAATCTTCCGTAATGGTATAAACGGGTTGCAATGGTAAAGGGTCTTATCTGGAAATATTTCCTGTAATCAACCAGCGTTGTGAAATAACTAAACTCGCCAAAATATTTCTCTACCTGAATCCTTGCTCTTGACCCCTTAAGTGGAGATGCATAACCAAATACGGAATTATCCGTTACAAAAGCAGCATCCAGTTTTCTAATATTAAAGCCCTTCGGTGCAGGTTGCTTTTCCCTGGTTTGTACTAAAAGGTTTCCATATAAATCATAAAAGGATTCCCAGCGGTCGATACGATAATAATACCAGGATTGGGATGCGCCGAGTTCAAATCTCCGTGTAGTGGTAAGTGGGATATACCCGAAAAGTGAAAATCTGTCTTCAAATATTCTCATGAAATCCATTACAAGATTTTGTACGAGTATATACCCATCTCCAACTGAAAGGGAGTCCATTTTAAGATATGCCGATGCAAACTGAAAAGGCATATGAGAAGCTGAAGCCCCCCAGTTTAACTTCTTTTTCTGATTAAAATAGGAAAATTGGCCTCCAAAATCATAGATTTCCCCATTTACAGCAAGTGTAACAAACATCTGGTTATCGCCAACCATATCGCTGAAGATTGCAAAAATACTGCCTGCCATTCCGGTAGCAAGACGACTTGAGCTTACCCCTGCTGTAATATTTGAAATATAATCGAGTTTAAATTTGGGTTTATACGGCTTTGGATCATAAAATTCCGGTTTGACCTCCTGGAAACTTTCCCTGTCATTCAGTTGTCTGTCAACGAGATTATTCTTTAAAGTAACGTTGGGTGGCAGCGTGGCTGCAGCCATATCATTAAAATCAACAGGAACCTCAATAGGTTGGAAATCAGACGCATTTGCTCTGTATATAGTATATTTTCTGTTAAAGTAATACGAATACGCTATCTCATCACTGTTCCTGGCAATGCTGATAGCAGGTGAATGATGCGTAATACCTGTTATACCGGTTAAATAATTGGTTAAACGGTAAACTTTCCCCGATTTTAAATCATATTGGTACAGATTCCTGAAACCGTCACTATTGGAAAGAAAATAAATTGAATTACCATCAGATGAAAATACCGGATTCATATTTTTTGCACCCGGAAAAACATGCAGAATTTTGGGTTGTCCGGAAATGTTTTCCACATCGATAATGGCAAGATTATAATCCATATAGGGAACATTTGTTTCCGTTTCCGTACGGTCAGTAGAAACAACAAGATACCTGCCATCGGGTGACCAGGCAGGATGTATATAGGAAAAACGATCGTTGGTTAATAACTGTACTTCTCCGGTTTTAAGATAATAACGGTACAAATTGTTAATCCCCCCTGGTGTTCCTGCAACCACAATACTTTCACCATCAGGCGACCATGCAGGATGAGTAAATGCCGGCAC
>JAHLWT010000009.1 GCA_019057775.1 Promethearchaeota archaeon | reverse complement strand
CCCACTCGTTGTCATACCAGGCCATAACCTTTGTCATGTATGCCCCCTTTCTAGTCCTCGGACTAATACCATAACTGGATCAGTTTTTGGGGGCAGGTCGCAATGGCAGCCCCAAATACACTCGTTACAAATGTTGGCCATGCGGCAGCAAAGAAGAAATATCAATATCCTTCGTTGACTCATTCCATTTGGCTATTCGCACTTTTAAATCCCCATGGTATGTCAAAATGTCATAACGCCTGTAGATATTAATAAGCGTATTAATCGGAGAGCTAATACCAGTTGGTGATATTATAAGCGACAATGCCGGGTGGACAACTTTTGAATACCCAATGAGTTGCGAAATATTTTTTAGGTTAATAGAGTTTAATTTGCACTCTACGAGAGCTAATAAACATTTTTCCTTATATTCTATTACTCCTGTAATGTCGACTTTAATTACGTAGGTTTGGAACTCAGGAAAAAAATCGCTTAATCTATGTCTCCTAATAAAATCAGAAAGGTTTTCCTTTGAAGTGTCATGAGATTTGACTACAGATTTTGGGTATTTGTGCTCAAGATAAGTGTCTAACCACAAAATTACATCGGCATACATTTCTTTTTCAGAACTGTACATCTTCAGAGTCCTCGTCCTCAATATCGTTCATATGAACATTGGATTGATTGTAATGAACGCAGCCTAATTCTCGGCACACCTGCCAATATGCATCAAAATGTTTGCCTGCAAGTTCCTTAGGCAGTCTATCTGACTCCTCTTCAGGGTGGTGAACCTTAATTTTTCTAATACTCTTCGGTGGGGTGCACAGTTTAGGATTACGATTAGGATATTTGACCCTATTGAAATCTGCCATTTCTTTCAAGATGTCGTTCTTGTGTGTTATTCTAAAACCTATGCCTTCAAAATATTCTGCAAAGACCTTCAACTGATGTTCCCTCGCCCAGGCAGTTCTTCTACCATCGGTATATTCTTTAGCACGTCCATTTCTAATATTAGGGTGTCCCCAGTCTATTGTTTGAACAGGGATGTAAAGAGGTTCACCTTGAAGCAAGGTGCAAAGTTGAACAGGCAATTTCCAATTTGCATTGTGGATTTCGAAATAGATTCTATGCCGTCCATCGGTAAACACATTGCCAGAACGAGCGTAAGCAGTTACATCTGCAATGCCCCTTAAGAATTCTTTTTTTATGACCTCACTTGCGGTAAATATTTTAGGATGGATCTCGATATCCATATAACTTTTACTTTTCCTAGCAAAAGCAATGACATTTCGCCATAAAAGACTATTTTTGTGAGAGTCTATAATTATATCAACGCTAACATGACCGGAAATCTTTCTTGGAGGCTCTCCCGCTAATTCACCTATTCTATTTACGATACTGTCCAGGCTAATAAGAATTCTATCTCGTTGGTCAAACTTTTTCCTAACACCTGTCGCCTCTAAGCTTTTATAAGGGAAACTTATTATTATCTGTTTTAACCCATTGCTGTCCTTAATTACACCTCTACCCACAATAAGCCCAAATAGATAGGCCATATCCTCATCAATGAAAAAATCCACTAGCTAATCTCCAATCATTTCTTTCTAAAAATTAGTATATATTCATGAACTTTATTGACCACAAATGAATAGGGGTAACCTAACGGACGTAGGTTGTTATATTCCTTTTGTCTATCCCAGATAACAATATCTTGTAGGGAGAAATCTATTCCCTCCATCTTTTTGGCAAGGTCAAAATGCAAAGGATAGAAAGTTGAATTCTTTCTAATATCCATTACGATTATCACACAATATCGTTGAGCCTTTGTCACTTTATATACTTGCTTGAAAACACTCTGCAATGACAACAGAAATTGGTTGTAATCACTTATATTTCCAAAGTCTATAGTAGAATCACCATAGTTACGAATAGCTTTGTGGTCCGCGGATCTTCTTCTATTTAGGATGTCCCAATAAGGCGGAGAGGTTATAGTCAAATCCACGGAATTTGGAGAAAGATACTTGTCCACATTTTCAGCAGAGTCATTAATAATCTCGTAGTTGCTGTTATTACTAAACATTGTTTTATAAACATTTTCAAGCCTGTTCTTAGACATAGGAATATAGTCCTTATTTATCTCAAAACCTATTCCTTTGAGCCCTTTATTTTGTGCACCAATTAAAGTGGATCCACTACCCATGAAAGGGTCTAGGACAACTTGATCTTTGGAGTTGGTAAAAATGTCTATTAACCTTTCAACCAACATTATGGGAAACATTGCCGGATGCTTAAGTGCCCCTTCTTCTTTGTTTTTCTGTATATCTTTCCAAATACTGAAAGAATATTGAAGCCACTCTTTCCCATTTAAGTTATTAATTCTTTCAGCCATTGGGTTTAGTCCGTGGATACTTTCACAAGATACAATGTCTCGGAAACAGTTCTTCTGTCAGACTCATCTTGGTTAATGCTTCTATAACGACGATGCGGTCTTTTGAAAATTTGCACCTTCCCACGACCTGACAAGATATTTACAATTTCATCCTCAGACATTAACCCTTCATCGTTGTAACTTAGAAGAATGAATCTTGTCTGAGCGTGCCTTATCAGGTCTTCAAAAGCGTTCAGGACGCTGTGCTTCTGGCAAAAAGCAGATTTTTGCTCTTCATACGTACGCATTCCTGTTTTACCATAAATCTTAGGCTTCTGACTATTAAACCAGCCTTCAGCGATTAATTCCAGAAGAAAATAGTTGGAGGCATATTGTCTGGTATTGTAAGGGGGGTCCAAATACAAAATATCGCAATTTATTCTTTTTATCAGCGTATTGGCATCTTCTTTGAAGGCTTTATTGTTTTTTCTACTCCCTGGGATAACTGGCACTTTTAGCTTAATTGGCTTAAGTGCTCTGGGATCCCACTGCTTCAAATAGGCTGCATAGTTACCGGATATATTAGCAACATATGGTATAGCTTCCAGTAGCGATGTTAGGAGAGTATAAAATTCATCTTCATTAATAAAGTTGCTGTCTTTCCATTCTTGAATCTTCGTTCTAATGGCATCTATTTGCATTCCATTTTTATCCGTAAAATACATCCTTGGAGAATCAAGATCTCTTGTACCACCGGGGCAGTAGTTTTTGTGTACAAAACCTTTCACTGACGGTAACTTGTTGAGGTAATTAGTAATCCTATTTATATTCGCGGTTGGACTACCATTGAGATCCTTAATCGTTCCTTGGAGGCCTTTAAAAGCAGGATAGGTATTATTTCTGATGTAAGCACGCGCAAGAGAATAAGAGAACTCCAAGAAATCATTAGCATAAACGGTATATCCTTTTTGCTTGAAATGTCTTGCAACTACTGTTGTTCCTGAAAAGAGGTCGCAGAAAACGGAGCCATGATTTATGCCTGTCTTAGTTGCCACTTCACTTATAAAATCAAGTAGTCTGCTTTTACAACCGTAATATCTCATGAAAGATGTCCTCTTTAGACCTTTCTTATCACACCTTCTATCTTGCCAATTATTGTAATACTGTTCTCTCCTGGATCAGCAATTATTGGTTCCATTGCATCGTTCTCAGGTTGTAATCTGATTTTATCTTTGTCTCTGTAAAACCTCTTGACTGTTGCCTCATCTTCTATTAGCACAACTACCATTTCTCCTTGTTCCGCTATTGACTGTTGTCGAACCAAAACAAAATCTCCGTCGAGGATACCAGCGTTGATCATACTTGTACCTTTGACTCTCAGAGCGAATACTTTATCCGGATTTCTTACCAGTGAATAGTCTACTGTTAACTTTCCTTCTATATTCTCCTCGGCAAAAACAGGTAATCCAGCAGATACTCTGCCAATAATGGGAACTTCAACTTTGTTATTTGCTATGTTATTAACATTTATGTTGTTATATTCTATCCATTCATCAATGGCATCTTTTTTAAATCTCCATTGGTTTCTTACCTTAAAGGCTGGCAATTGTTTAGATTTTACCATTCGGTAAACGGTTCTCTCATCTACCTTCAAGTATTTTGCAACCTCTTGTAAGGTTAAAATATCCTCTGACATTTCAATCACTCTCAGTACTGTCTTGTGTTGTTCTATGTTGACTTATAATGTACAGTATAGTCAATTATTGTCAACTAGTCAAGCGTCTTTCAAATTTAGAAGTGGGAGCAGAAAGATGACAGGCTTTGCAGTTAGTCAAATGATTGGCGAGGATGTAGCACTTAACGGAGATAATATAGCATTTGGATGAAGTTACTTCTTGGTGTAGAGGGCGGAAATAGGGGAAATCGAAAGGTAAGAAAGCAGACAGCTAATCTGTTTACATGACGAGTCCTATAGTGCCTTTAGCTTAGGGCTGCTATAGCTGCTACTTTATAATTCTTTGCCAAGAATATAAATAATGAGGTCGGCCAGGCGGCAGCTGTAGGCCCACTCGTTGTCATACCAGGCCAACACCTTCACCA
>JAHLWT010000008.1 GCA_019057775.1 Promethearchaeota archaeon | reverse complement strand
ACATATTCCAATCATTGAATTCAATCCTAATTTCTCCACCAGAGGCTTGATCATCAGTAATTACAACCCGTTTGACAATAGGGTATAGATTATAGGGAGTATACATTACCGAATAGTCACCATTTGCGGGTTTTGGGTTATAGTAACCATCATATACCCCGAATCCGTAGTATGTATCTAATATACTACTCAGATTCCAACTTTCAGTATAATAATTCGCATAATTAGATACAGGATACCAATAGGTATCTCTATTACGTAAGTCACCTCTCCCGGTCAGATTCCCAGTGATTATCCATATTCGATCTATATTCCATTTCGCTACAGTCGCATTCCATGCAGAACCATCATGAAAAGTAACACCTTCTCGCAGTCTAAAAGTTACATTTGCCGCTCCACCTTTATTAATGAATCCTTGTGAATTCATCTCTTCCGGCCACATCTCAAATTCCCAACTTGTTGCCAGTGCTGGTAGATATGTGTCTTGCTTAGGGACTCCTTCTGAGAATCCTCTATCATAAGCACCATTTGTCGCATACAAAAATTCACAAGTGGCAGTCCAATACCATAAATCAACAGTACCATAACGACTACTAATGGCTATATCCCAGTCTACTGCAGGGGTACCAGTCAACCCTATCCTAAAACGACGTATTTCATCAGCAGGTTCAGCTACAACAGATGTTAAAAATGGGAGTACGAAAGATCCTAGTAACATTCCAATAATTAATGTTTTTGAGAACTTTTTCATGTTTGTTATCATCTTTTTTTGTTAGATTATTGTTATTTTTACAATGTTGTTAATCAAGTTTAATATATAAACTTAATATAAAGTTAGAATTAACCTCTATATAAACATTTCAATTTAATTTTATATTTACGTACGTAATAGAAGAAATTTATATTAAACAATAAGAATTAAAAAGCATATACATTTTCATAATGCATTGGATATTATTAGGTAGAATGAAGCAAATTGAAACATTCTAGTGTTATAGAACCTCAAAAACAAATTATGGGAAATAATCTCAAAAAACAAGGTTATTTCTCTATAGATTGGGGCAGGCAGGGTGGTGTACTTTTAGGTTATATCTTGGTTTTTTTGGGTTATTATGGAATCATTGCTAATACTTATACATTTGATCAATACGGTAGGTGGATTTCATTTACCGCAATGAATAGGCAATTCCTTATCTGGACATATATTACCTATATTCAATCTTATTTCTTGCCTGCTATATTTTTATTTTTAGTAAGTTTTTTATTGACCTACAAAGAAGATATTCCTCAATATGGTATTAAAGCTTCATTATGGCTAGTCCCTTTCATTGTTGTTCAAGGATTCATTTTTTATTTCATTATGTATGGATTATCATTTGAACCTTTTATATTTCAATTTGCATATGGTGAGGGATATTTAAATATATTAATATTATATGGTGTAGTTATTTCTGGTTCAATAAGTGGTATGAAAATTAAACAAAATAGAATAAAAAAACGTCAATCTTATTATGTGGAGTAATTAATCATCAAATTTATTACGTAGAGGTCTGAGAATGAGTCGTAAATCCCAAAACATGATAAAATATATAATCAAACGAATGCTACTAATGATCCCTATGTTAATTGTAGTATTGATATTTACATGGGTTCTGACTCGTTTGATGTCTGTAAATCCGGTTGTAAATAGAATAGGATTTACAATGGATCGTGATGTTTACGAGAGAGAGTTGCAAAGAATTGGATATTATGACCCGTGGTATATTCAACTCGGAACTTATCTTAGGAATTTCTTTACTGGTCAATGGGGTGATTCCTATATTGTTGTGCCGAATAGATCGGTTCTCGAAATCATCAGTATTATCTTCCCTAAAACAATTGAGTTGATGATATTCTCAATTATTATTACTCCAATTATAGGTGTAAAATTAGGGATATCATCCGCAAAAAATAGAGGTAAACCAAAAGATACTGGAATTCGATTTGCTGCAGTCCTTGGAGCGGGATTTCCTGTTTTTTGGATAGCAACATTGATTCAAAGATTTGTTGGATTGAGTTTAAAAGATTTTACATTGGGAGCCATTAACCTTGAAGTAGTGTTTGGAAACACACCAGGATTACCAAAACCAGTTCCTTCAGGTGGGTTCAGCACAGGATTTCGAATTATCGATAGTTTTTTGTATAATGATCAAATATTTTTATGGGACACACTAATCCATCTTATATTACCGGTAGTTTGTATGATTTTTGTATCATTAGCAGGTCTCACGAGATTAACAAGATCTAGTATGTTAGAGGCTTTAGATCAGGATTATATTAGAACTGCTCGTGCAAAAGGGGTCCTTGAAAAAGATGTTGTTAACAAACATGCACTCCGAAATGCCCTTCTTCCAACTAGTAATCTTATTATTGGGGGAACTGCGGCTGCATTACTGGGCTCTCTTTTCATAGAAGTTACTTTTAATTATAAGGGTTTTGGATATTATATGGTTCAATCAATATTTCTAGGTGATTATTTACTAATAAGCGGACTTTTAGTATTCGCTATTATAATTATACTCACTGGTACTCTTGTGACCGATGTTATGTATACGATCATTGATCCTCGAATAATATATACTTAAGGAGTGTTGAAGATAATAAAATTCTAAAATAAAAAGGTGATTTAATGACAACAGACCAAGTGATACTGAATGAATCTGAAGTAACACCAAATAAAAAAAGAAAAAATATAAAACGGTTATTGAAGTTTTTTTTAATCCCCGGGTGGCGTGATCCTGAATATACTGCTCGTCAAAATCAAATTGAAATGACAAAGTCAAAGAGGAGATTATTCCGCCGCATAATTACACCGTTAACGTTAATAGGCCTTGCAATGATTCTTTTTATAATAATATTGGCTGTATACGCTCCATGGCTAACACCTTTTACTATCAATAATTTAGCTGTACCATATTTACCTGATGATAGTTTACCTTTCGAAGATCCCTCATTAGCTCATCCTTTAGGTACCACAAAATTTGGGTTTGACCTACTTGGAAGGTTAATTTGGGGTGCTAGAACGGCAATGACAGCTGCTATGTTTCCAGTTTTCATTTCCGTAACCGGTGGTATTATTTTTGGGACAATTTCGGCATACTTTGGTGGTTGGGTTGATACAATTATGATGCGTATTGTAGATTTTATGTATGCTCTACCTACCTTAATTCTTGTAATAATCATTGTTCCAATGTTAGGTGGTGCATTAATTAATATTCTCTTAATTTGGGGTCTTCTTTACATACCTCTTAATACTAGATTTGTTCGATCTTTAGTTTTACAAGTAAAACAAAATGTTTATGTTCGTGCTGCTATCACTGGTGGTGCTGATAAAATAAAAGTAATGTTTAAACACGTTTTTCCTAACGCACTTTCACCTATTTTAATCTCTCTATTTGGCTCAATGGCATTTTCAGTTTTAGGATTTGCAAGTATTGCCTTTTTAGGCATGGGTGATCCAACAGTCACTGATTGGGGCACAGATATTTTGTATTCTAGAGCCAGAATGACAGCCATTGGACCTGCTTTTTGGCCGGGACTTTTTATTGGAATAACAGCTATAGGGTTTATATTATTAGGTGATGGTTTGAGGGATGCGTTAGATCCCAAATTAAAAATTTAATAAAGAGGGGATTAACAATTATAGGGATAATATTTCAGGTAATATACCAATCAAATTTCGGATTAGCGCTGATAGAAGCTTTAATTTCTGCTGTACTTTTATATATCACAGTTGTTACAGTAAACAATTTTCTTCCAGAAGAGATTCAGATACCAAAAAAAATATATAAAAGAAGTTCACTAGTTAGTACTCTAATACTTTTTGGTATAATTCTGGGAATACGATTTAGTTTCGAACTTCTTGGATATTGGGTTTTTATTTTTAGAATTTTAAATAATGATATATTCCTTTTTGGGATAATGGTCACATTATTTTTTCCTTTTCTCAAAATTTATTTGAACAGATTTAGTATAAAGGAAAATATAAACATCGACTCTTTTCTTAATAATCGTCAATTTAAAAAAGCAGTTAAAATATTTGTTGTAATTATCTGGATTATAGCAGCATTATTTTTATCAATTGATATTCTACAAATTCGGGTAGTTGAACTTATTGATCTACTAAAAATTAATGTTAGTGCAGAACCTGACGTTTTTTATCTTGGATTTATTTGGGCTTTTGGTGCTCTTATTATAGATATTAGTTTTACATACCTAATTCAAAAGACTAGGTCAATTGATAAAAGGCTTCCTAAAGAAATACTTAAGAAATCCATGATTGTCGGGTTTATTATTGCATTTGGGATATGGTCAATCCAGCTCTTCATTTTTGAGATCTATTTAAAAAGATTATTTGGAATAAATTTATTTGAACAAGATATCCGTGTACTTTTTGGAGTGGTTTCTGGAATATATATAGCAACATTCTTTGCTTCTTTAAAGTTGAAATTTTTACCAGCTGCTACTAAAGAGAGTCAAATGAAAGTTCAGAGAGCACTTGATGTTACTGAAAAAAAACTGCCTGAATTTAGTAAGATGGGGGAAAATAATGTAATTTTAGATGTTAACGGTCTTACAACTTACTTTTACACAGAAGAAGGTATTGTGCGCGCAGTTGAAGGTGTTTCTTTCAGAATACGTAAAGGAGAGACTCTTGGCCTTGTAGGGGAAACTGGATGTGGCAAGTCAGTTACAGCACTATCTATTCTTCAAGTTGTACGGCCTCCTGGTCAAATTGAAAAGGGACAAGTTATATTTCGAGGTGAGGATTTACTTCAAAAATCTGAACTTGAAATGCTAAAGTATCGAGGGAAAGATATTACTATGATTTTTCAGGATCCACTTAATTCTATAAATCCTATTTTTAAAATAGGTGACCAAATTGCTGAAGTCTATCTCTTGCATATGGAAAATGAGTTGCTCATAGAAGCCTCAAAACATTCTGATAAGAGTATTTATAGTGTTGCTCGAGATTGGAGTCAAGAATTGTTAAGAGATTTAAATATCCCTTTTCCAGAGATGGTTTATGATAGATATCCTCATGAATTAAGTGGTGGAATGCGTCAAAGAGTCCAAATTGCCATGGGACTTGCATGTAGCCCCAAACTTTTAATAGCAGATGAACCTACCACCGCATTGGATGTAACAGTCCAAAATCAAATTCTAAAGTTAATGAAAGGGCTAAAGGAGAAGTATAATACCTCAATTCTGTTTATTACTCATGACTTAGGGATCATCTCCAAAATGTGCGATCAAGTGGCTGTAATGTATAGTGGATATATTGTAGAATATGGAGAAATAAAACAACTCTTTACAAAACCATTTCACCCTTATACAAAAGGACTAATATCTTCTGTACCCGTTGTTGGAAAGAAGAAAGAATTACTAGATGTAATCCCTGGAATGGTCCCTAATTTAATATATCCACCTTCAGGGTGTAGATTTCATCCTCGATGTGAGTTTTGTTTCGAACCATGTGATTCTTTTGTTCCAAAAACTATAGAAATTGAGAGGGACTATTTTGTTGCCTGTCACCTTTATGATCCAAAATACAAAGATCTAGCAAAAAAATCAATAGATCAAAGTGGAAAGAACAACATAAGCTAGAATTTCTTTAGATTATCTAAAGAAATAATATATATAAAAAAATAAAATTATAATTTTCAATAAGTTATCCAAAATAGAAGAAACGGGAGATAAATGTGATATTAGCCATAACAAATACGTTTTTCGAAGGATTAAAAGAAGTCGCTATCTTGTTTATAGTGTTTACTATTGGTGTCTTTTTAATACGAAGTTATAGATTATCTATCTTAAGTTTTTGGGATAAGGTTGAGGATGACATTAAAGAAGAATCATTCGAACCGAAAGAAAAAAAGTGGGATAATTCATTAAAAAAGGCACTTATTATAAATATCCCCTGGTTAATTATCGGATTATTATTTAGTTTAGGTTTCACTGCTTTTTTAGGTGAAAATATTTTATTAGAAATATTTAAAATAGCAGTAAGTTTCCTAATTGGAATTATAGTTGCGATGAAATTATATGAATATGATCTTAAACAATCTACATTATTTACAATTGTGATCCAGTTTTCTTTATTCGCTTTAGTATATGTTTTTAGGTTAGTGTTAGATCTCCTTCTAACTTTAGCAGAAATTGCTAAAATTGATAATGACCAACTTACTGGCGCTGAAACAATCTTTATTATTTCACTTTTTGCCATACTAGGTTTTACGGGATTTTTTAGTTACTGGGGGGATAAAGTACAGTTAATCAAAAGAAAAAAGATAATTTCAATCGTCAGTTTAATACCCGGATTCTACATTTTAACATATTCTTTTACAAATCAACCTTTAGGTTTTTATTATGATTTCCCTATATTTTTTGCTATAAGTTTTATAAGTGCGATAATCACTGCGATTATTTTAAAGCAAATTGCATATAATAGTATTCCTTACCAAGAATTTAGAGAGTTACAAGTTCTTGAAAAAGGAAAGAATTTACTCCAAGCAAAGGATCTTAAAGTTTATTACCCTCTTCTCGGAGGAATGCTTAAAAGACAAATAGGTGCTGTTAAAGCTGTAGATGGAGTCAATTTTGAGATAAAAACAGGAGAAACTCTTGGTCTAGTAGGAGAAAGTGGATGTGGCAAAACTACTGTTGCAAATGCGATTTTAGGATTAGTTGAAACAACTTCTGGAGAGATAACTTTTAACGGCGAGTTAATACCTGAGGTGTATACAAAAAAGTTAAGACGAAAAATTCAAATAGTTTTTCAGGATCCTGATGCTTCATTAAATCCTCGAATGAAAATAGTAGAAATAATTGGCGAACCCTTCAAAAATTTGTTAGGTATAATAAAAAAGAGTAAAATTAGGGCACATGTCTTAAAATTATTAGAACAAGTTTCTTTAAAACGAGAACATTTGGATCGCTACCCTCATGAATTTTCAGGTGGTCAAAAACAAAGAATTGTTATTGCAAGAGCATTAGCATGCAATCCAGATCTAATTATTTTGGATGAACCAACGTCTGCACTGGATGTATCAGTACAAGCCCAGATTCTTAATCTATTAAAAGGCTTACAGAAAAAGTATAGATATGGGTTTCTTTTTATTACTCATAACTTATCTGTTGTAAATCATATCGCTGATCGAGTTGCAGTTATGTATTTAGGTAAATTTGTTGAAGTTGGAGATACTAATCAAATTTTTTCAAATCCGGCACATCCTTATACCCAAGCACTTCTCTCTTCAAGAACTGAAATCGATCCATATAATCAAGAGATAAGTTTTGTTATTCGTGGGGAAGTTGCGAGTCCTATAGCACCTCCTCCTGGATGTCATTTTAATCCACGCTGTGTTTCAGATGCTCGCACAAAAGAATGTGAATTTGAATTACCTCATCAAATCAAAATCGAAGAAGGTCATTATATTTGGTGTGTTAATCCTCCTGTCTCAAAAAGCAAAGCGGGTATTAATATTAAAGAAAACGCAACTATAGAATAAAACATCATGTAAAACAATCTACTACTTATAGTAGTCATGTAAAATCTAATAATATATTAAGCTTTGGCTTTAAACTTGTAAAAATAAATATTTACTGATAATTATAATATCATACAAAGTGGAATGTATGAAAGAATTAAAAAATAAAAATTGCCTTATTACCGGGGCTGCAAGTGGGATAGGACGCTCTTTTGCATTAGCTCTAGCAAAAGAAGGGATGAACCTTTATATCACAGATATTAATATAGAAGGTTTAGAAAAAGTCAAAAACGAAATTGAAGAATTAGGTACAAAAGTATATTCTGATAGGTGCGATGTGTCAAAATTTGAAGACTTCAAAGTTATAGCCGAAAAATTCTATTCCAAATTAGGAGACGTAGATCTATTAATAAATAACGCAGGAATTGCTATTGTGGGAGGAATAGAGAATTTAGAGATAGAAGATTGGAAAAAAGTGCTGGATGTAAATTTAATGAGTATAATCTATTCACTAAAGGTGTTTGTACCACGTATGATTGAAAAACGTTCTGGTCACATGGTAAACGTATCTTCAGGATCAGGCATTTTTGGATCAACAGAACCACTTCCCTATATCACATCCAAATTTGCTGTAGTAGGACTATCAGAAGCTTTATTTTCTCGCCTTAAAAATTCCGGAATAAACGTATCTGTGATTGTTCCCACGATAATTAATACGAATATTTGGTTTGCGAGTGATATCAAGATTTCACCAAAATTATTGAAAGATTATGGTAAGGAAAAAATAGAAAAAGTTTATGGGGAATTAAGAGAGGAAATATCTAAACTCGGAATGTCCGCAGATAGGGCTGTAAAGAAATACATACGTGGAATTAAAAAGAATCAGTTATATATTTTTGATAATAAAAGTTTATTGGAGATCTTATCCTTAAAAGGAAGAGATCTTCAAGAGTATGAGAATTTTCTAGTAGAATTTCAAAGCACAAATGCTAAAAATATGGTGGAAAGTTTTCATAAACGCGGAATAAATATTGAAGATTACTTGTGATTAGAATTAAAAGACAAACCAAGCATCATCATGAAAGATCTGAAAGATAAGGTTGCAGTCATCACGGGGGCAGGAAGTGGTATCGGTTTAGCGCTTGCAATTCAATGTGCCGAAGAAGGTATGAAAGTGGTCTTAGCTGATATAGATGAAAAGTTTTTGAGAAGAGCTAAGAGAAAATTGGAGCGAATGGGAGCACCTTTCCTCGCAGTTTTGACTGATGTTTCAAAATCCACAGATATTGAGGCATTGGCTAAAGAAACTGTTGATAAATTTGGAGCAATTCATTTGTTGATTAATAACGCTGGAACATCTAATTCTAAATATACTTGGAATTACACCTTAAAAGATTGGGAATGGCAACTTGGCGTGTGTCTTTTTGGTGTAATACATGGAGTAAGAATTTTTACTCCGATCATGTTAAAACAGGATATAGAATGCCATATCGTAAATGTTTCATCGATTGAGGGATTGTTGTCGGGATCAGGTCCTGGAGGGGCAATTTATGGAGTCGCAAAACATGGAGTTGTCTCTCTAAGTGAGACTTTAAAGAATGAAATGGAACTTGTCGGGTCTAAAATTAAAGTCTCGGTTGTATGCCCGGGATGGGTAATAACTCGAATATTTTATGGTGATATTCATCGTCCAGTAGAATTCCAAAACGACCCAACTGAAGAAATTGAAGATTCAAGAAATGAAGTCATTTATGCTAATATAGATGCTGCTCTTGAAGATTCCCCACCTATTTCTGCTGAAGAATCAGCCAAAATTATTATCCAAGGCATTAAAGAGGAGGAATTTTATATTCTGACACATAAAGATGACCTTTTAAAGGGTTTAGTAAAAGAACGGTTTGATAAAATTCTAAATGCTTTTGATAACTAACAGAAAGCTTCTAACTTGTTGAAATTTAATGAAAGCAGTAGAATTAATTAATTTTACATTATGACTCATTGTGAACAGTTGATGAAGGATGGTGTAAAGCTAAGAATGGAAGAAATTCTTCGAGCATTTGGAAAGAAAACTCTTACTGCCTCTCTAGGATATGTATACATAGTGCTGCTTCTCCAGTTCCAATGGTACCGCCCCCATTATGGGCTAATGCTATTTTAGCATCTTTTACTTGCCTTTTTCCTGCTTCTCCACGTAATTGAGTAACTAATTCATAGATCTGTGCTAACCCTGAAGCCCCAATAGGATGACCACGGGCCAATAAGCCTCCACTAGGATTAACGGGTATCTTCCCATCGATTTGAGTAGCACCACTCTCTACTAATGGGCCTCCTTGACCAATAGGGCAAAAACCTAACTGTTCAATTACATTAAGTTCGGCATATGCGGTAGCATCGTGAACCTCAGCCACATTTATATCATCTGGCTTTAACCCCGTCATTTCATAAGCGGCGGTGACAGCTCTTTCGCATACATTATCTTTTTTCCATGAACCAGACCTTAAAATAGAAGCGCGCGGTAAAATTGATCTTTCTTTCAAATGTGGATTTTTCTCTAAATATTTTTCAGAGCAGAGTATTGCCGCCGCCGAACCATCTCCAATCGGGGCACACATTGATCTTGTTAATGGATATGCCACTACATAATCTTCTAAAACTTGATCAACAGTTTGCGGAAAAGTATATTGAGCTAATGGATTCATCGTCGAGTTGTTATGATTTTTTGCTGCGATCATCGCAATTTGTTTCTGTGTCGTTCCATGAGTTTTCATGTGTTGACGGGCTCCCATAGCGTAAAAGTCCATGAAAACAGAATGAGGTTTTTTTTTAGTTTTCCCTTCGTTTCCGCTTTTTTTTGCGGCTTCTTCATTTCCTTGTTGAATCTGCTTCTTCAGTAAATCAATTGTCTTCAATGTTCTCTCTACATCAGTCCCAGAAATAAATCCCATCATCGGGCCTTTTATACCCTTGATTCCGGTTGGACTCCCTATTGGAAATGTTTCGTAATACATTTTTTCTGTCCCAATTGCTAAGACACAGTCATATAATCCCGCCTTTATTGCAGTCCACGCACTATGAAAGGCTGTACTCCCACTTGCGCAAGCATTTTCAACGTTAATAATTGGTATTTTATCTAAACCATTAGCACTAAGAGCTACCTGTCCTCTTATGCAATGTTGGAATTCAGACTGACCCCATCCAGAATTACTAAACCAGGCAGCTTGAATATCCTTTTTCTGCAATTCACAATCCTTTAGAGCTAACCCTAACGATTCACCTGTCATACTTTTTACGGTTTTATCAAAATTCTTTCCGAATTTAATATGTCCTACTCCAATCACATGAACTTTATCACTAATAATTTATCATCTCGTACTGTTTAATTACATCAATTAGAAATATAGAGTAAATTTGAATTTTCCTATTTTCTCTTAAAAATAAAAAGGGTTATCTTAATTTTTACCAAAATTGTAAAATATTGTCATACTTTGGAGAAGAGTCCAAAATTTGAATCTTGTAAATTTATATATTCATTTCTTACTAAATTAGATAATTTTTAATTTACCTTCTTTTTTTAAATCTTCACTCACCTTTAAATTTTAATCCGACATTATTTTTTCATTTTCTCAGTTCAAATCAATAATTTGTACGAGGTTTTATGGAGCATTTGAGGGGAAAAGGACAATTCGTCTAAAACTTCTTTCAAGATCAAGGGACATTCGCGAACCGTAAAATGATAGGTAAGCAAGAGACGCCAGTAGTTCAAGTCCCGCTTGCCCCGGAAATCAATAAGTTTTTTAAGTACCGAAAATATATTTTCTACAGGATTCGTCGTAATGTGCTTATTTCCGAACACCCGAAAGAGTTCTCGTAAGCATTCGACAAACGTTTCATCCGATTTGTACATCGGAAGAAACAATCCCTTCTCTTTATTGTAATGATATACATGAGTTTCAGCGTCCTTGAATGGATCTTTTGGACCTCTCTTTTTTTGACCTTTTTGCTCCTCTTTTTGTCGCTTCTCTTCTTCAATCACTTCCTTAGGACGGTTTTTACCACCCTTAGGTCGCCCTCGTTTCCCTTTCTTGTGGATTTTTTTAACCGATTCCGAAACTTGCACGATGAAGGTATTTGTGTCTAATAAAATATCGAAAAAAGTTGCGTAATGGTGGGTTATAATCTCGTTTCCTCGATGTTCAATCATGTCAACTACAATTCGCCCGTATGGCGGGCTGTGGATGTGCCTTACGTGAATTATATCCCTTCCAAGGGCAATTGCCACGCCCTTGTACACTTGAAAATCATCAGTAATCATCATTTTCACCTCCTTACCTAGTCTTTGCTCTGCCTTGTTAAACAAACCTAAAATTTTTTCTTTACACCTCTTTTCAACCAGTTCAAATGCAAGCATGTTTCCCTTCTCGCTTAAAAATACGATTAAATACCATGTTTTCTTGAGTATCTTTATGAAGGTCTCATCAATATAGACAGCCTCTCCATTTATGGGACTTTTCCATAATATTTCCGTTTTTGGGTGATTTGCCACTTTCTCAACGATAAATCTCAGAAGATTAGAAATTGTTGACGGTGAAGAACCTAGAATTTCACACAATAATGCTGTATCGATTTTACCATTTTTCAGAACTGAAAATAGGCGTTCATTTATCGAGGTTTCTAATTTCGAAAAAAATCCTGACGTGTGCGGATAGAAGTGCCTATCGCAATCTGTACACTCGTAATGTTGTGGATGACCTTTTACCTTGGTGTCGTGCCCTCTTTTAATTATATTTTCTGACGAACAACCCTTGAGCGTTTCCGGGCACTCTATTTTAATCTCAAACGTCGAAACTTCGTCTCCCCAGCCAACTTGGACTGGATAAAAGTCAGCTATCATATCATTCCTCCTAAATTTTTAATTATTTTAATAATTAAAATAATAGATTAGGCGAATTTAAGTTTATTGTTTAGGAAAAGCGTGATTTAATTTAGATTCCAATAGCTTTAAATATTTTTGTCGATGAAGGTAAATTAAAAATTATCCTAAATTATATTTATTAATAAAAAAAAGTGAATTGAAGAATGGTTGAGAGATTTATAAATGATGCTGAAGAAATTATATCGAAGTTCAAACATATTGAAATTGTGAGAGATCGAGAAAATTTCATCACTACGTTGACTATGAATCATCCCCCCCTGAATCCAAATGATAAACGTGTAAATACGATGGGTCCACAACTAGTAGAGGAACTTAAACTCGTGCCAGAGATATTCCGTTTTGATCCTGATACGAGAGTAATTATTATAAAAGGTTCTAACAATTGCTTCTCTAGCGGAGCAGATTTATCGGGATCAACATCTGAAGAAGCAACTCCATGGTTTACTAAACAGTATGTATCAAGAATGACGCGTATTTTCAAAAGTTTCCGAGACCTCGGTAAACCGGTTATTGCTGCTATCGAAGGTTTCACAGTTGGAGCAGGGCTAGAATTGGCGTTGAATTGTGATTTAAGATATGCTAAAGAATCGACTAGTTTTAGTTTTGCAGAAGTACTTGTTGGCATGTTTCCTGGTAACGCAGGTACACATCTGCTTGCAAGGAATATCGGATTAGGTCGAGCCATGGAGATGATTCTAACTGGTAAAGTGATATCCGCTCAAAGAGCCTATGAAATCGGATTAGTTAATGATACGTTCAAAGGAGAACGATTTGAAAAAAAAGTGTATAGAATCGCTAAATCCTTAGCAAAGAATAGCGCACCCATTGCTGTTGGTATCGCAAAACAAATAGTCAATTTTAGTTATTCTATTCCTCTAGATATAGGTCTTGAATTAGATGCTTACGGATTTGGTATAGTTTCCTCCACAGAGGATTACAAAGAAGGTATGGAAGCAATGTGGGAAGGCCGGTCGCCTAACTACAAGAATAAATGAAATTTTAAACATTTCTACTATTTTTTTTTTAGATTAAGGGAAGTACTAAAAAACAAATTAATTGAATTAAAAAGAAATATATCTGATAAGAAATTTTAAATCATGCTTGTACTAAAAGTATCCTTTATCACTTATTAGCTTTTCCAGTTTGCTCCACTGTCTCAAGGAAATCAAGAATTTCTTTTTTAGTCCTCTCCGGAGCTTCAATAGCAGTCATATGACCAACTCCATCAATTATCACATGCCGTACATCAGGAATTTCGTTTGCCATAATCTCACTTGGTTTTAAAAACACTATATCGAACTCTCCAAGCAGAATGAGAGTAGGACACTTAATTTGTCTTAACTCTTCAATTCTAGGATCAAGATCGGAGTAAAAAACGCTACGAAATCTAATAATTTCTTGAGGATCTATACGTTTAAGAAATCCTTCATAAATTTTCCACATTCCTTCATTATTAGGATGTTCATCCATTTTGAACAGAAACTCACCGGGATGACGACGAAATTCCTTAATCACATCATCAAAAGAGCCCGTTGAAGCCCATTTTGTCCAAGCTGCTTTCGCATTTTCTGAAGGTTCTGGACGATTAGCTTCATCTATATAGAACTCTGGTATCGTTGCTGAACCCGTATCGGTTAACATAAGGCTGATTAGCCGTTCAGACCTAGTCATGGCATAGCGTACTCCTGCCATTCCTCCCGTAGCATGAGATAGTAGATGAAATCGATCGATCTCTAAGAAATCAGCAAGAGCGTCAAAATCAGCTGCTATAGTATCAGTATCGTAGCCAAATGGCTTACCATCTACAATTGTTCGACCATGTGCTCTCATATCCATGGAAATCATGCGATATTTTTCAGTTAGTTTCGCCGTAACACCGGTTTCACTCCAGTAACTTGAGTCTTCCATTAAGCCATGGTTAGCTATAATTGGCTCTCCTTCTCCAACATCTTCATAGTACATTTTTACGTTTTTATTTTTAAAATAAGGCATTTTTTATCATTTACTCTCTACTAATTAGTATTCTTAGTATATTTGTCCTTACTTATTTAAGTTTATCTCTCTTCAATGTACTTAGCTTTTTCTATGGTTGATTTCCATATCATATGTTTGATATTATAAGTAAGAAGGACAAAAGAACATATTTGTTAATTATTATAGAAATTCTTATGAATTACTAAGATTTATACCAAATTAAATAAAATAAGAAATGAATTATCATGGAAAGTTTAATAACGCGTCAAAAAGTTCCAATGTTGATTGGAAATAAAATTAATGCTGTAAAATGCGGCAAATGCGGGAATATCAGATTTCCACCAAGAACTTATTGCAATAAATGTCAAGGAACGGACTTCTCAAGTATTTTAATCGGTCCAACGGGTGTAATTCTCACCTATACAACTACTTATAAGAAAAAACCAAAGGATAAACAGAGAATTTTCGGCTTTGTTCAGCTTTTTACTGAGGATGGGAAAGATTCATTTAACTTAAGTGGAACATTTGATACTGATAATGTTAATGATGTTAAGATCGGAAAAAAAATAGAACTATTACCTAATGAAAAATATACCATGTTTAAAATATTGGAGGATTAAAAATGAGAAATGTTGCAGTTATAGGTGGGGGAGTATCTCCCTTTGGGAGACTCGATGCACTATTATATCAAGAAATTGGAAGGCCCGCAGTAAATGATGCGATTGAAAATGCTGGAATAGATCGTAAACTGATCCAGAGCTGTTATTATGGAACTTGCGGTGGAGTAGGTGTTGGTCATGAAATAATGAATGAAACGGGATTAATAGGTATTCCAATCACACGAGTGGTGAATGCTTGTAGTTCTGGCTCAAACGCTTTTCGGTTGGCTTATATGGATATTGCTTCGGGAATGAGCGATTGTGTTATAGCCATGGGAATAGAAAAAATGAAAAATGCTTCAATGATGGTTGTCGGTGGAGGTACAAGATTTCAAATTGAAGCAAAAGCTTATAGTCATGGCTCTCCATTCTCACTTGGAGCTGGAGGGGGGATGCCCGCTGGTTTTGCTCTTATGGGACGAGCACATATGAAATTGTTTGGGACAAAAAAAGAAGATTTTGCTAATATCGTCGTGAAAAGTAGGAAGAACGCTTCGAAAAATCCTAAGGCAGAATTTCAAACACAAATGACCATTGATGAGGTATTAAATGACATAATGATTAATGATCCTTTGACCAGATCACAATGTTGTCCGCGAACGGATGGAGCGGCTGCCGTGATTCTCATGAGTGAAGATTACGTCAAGGAACATCACATTGACACTCCAATTTGGATTAAAGCGAGTGCCATGGGGAGCCATTTTGGAGGTGGAGACGCTTCATATCCTCCAGGAATAAGTACCGACGCAGATACTGCTAAGAGAGTATTTAAAATGGCTGGGGTTGAACCAAAAGATTTCTATGAAAGAGGTTTTGGTGAGTGTCATGATTGTTTTTCGGTTTCTGAGCTTGTTCACTACGAGGATTTCGGTTTCTGCAAAAAAGGTGAAGGAGCAAATATGATAAATGATGGTGTCGTAGAAATAGATGGTGATCTACCTATTAATCCTAGTGGGGGGTTACTTTCTGTTGGTCATCCGCTCGGAGCAACTGGAACCCGCCAGATTGCCGAAGTATTCTGGCAGATGAGAAAAGATAAAGAAGTTGCAAAACGTCAAGTTCCAGATGAACATTTAGATATTGCATTTACCCATACTTTAGGGCAACCAGGATTAGGTTTCACTAATGTAATGCATGTCTTTTCAAGAGATCTTTGAAAAAAAAAATTTTCTTTATTTTCTTTATTTAAATCATTTAAACTAAGTAAAACACTTTAAACTATCAGAAGAGGAATAAAAATGGAATATAAAAATTATAAAGTATATAAAATTGAAGTAAAACAGGGAGTAGCTTTTGTGACTATTGACAATCCTCCCACAAATTTGATTGATATACCATTTTTAACTGATATGGGACGTTTTTTTTATCAAGTTGCAAGGGATGATGATGTGAGAGTTATTGTGTTTCAAAGTGCAGACCCAGAAATCTTCATATCTCATTATGATGTTTCCTTATTAACGGAATATCCTGATGAACCCCCTCCAAAACCCACTAAATTATCAAGCATTTGGAAACAACAACATATAGAATTTAGGACATTGCCTAAAATTACAATTGCAAAAATTGAAGGTATAGTTGGAGGTGGAGGAAGTGAAATCGCGCTTTCCATGGATATGAGATTTGCAGCAATTGGTAAAGCGGTTTTCAGCCAGGGAGAAGCGGGTATAGGAATAATAGCTGGGGGAGGTGGTACTCACTGGTTAACCCGCTTTTTGGGTAAAGCCCGAGCATTAGAAGTAATGCTAAGTTTCGCTCCATTTTCAGCAGAGATAGCTGAGCGCTATGGATGGATTAACAGAGCTTTGCCACCAGATAAATTAGGGCCATATGTAGAACAGTTAGCCTATAGAATTGCATATGTTCCAGCTGAAACCATTGCTTTAGTTAAAAAATCAATTATTGCGGCAGAAGAGTTACCTCTAAAAGAAGCATTGCTTGAAGAAGATCATCTTTTCAATGTTTCTGCATCATTACCTGAAACCAAAAAAAGGATGAGAGAATATCTTAAATCAGGATCACAAACTCGTGAAAAAGAGCTAAAAATTGCTGAAGATTTAAAACAAAAGGAGAAATTTTTTGGTAAAAAAGATTAATTTTTTCTTTTTCAATTTTTCTTAATCTAACCTAAAAATTCCAAATAAACAAAATTAGATAATTTTGGCATTAATGCCTTTTAGGTCATCACACAATTTTTTTTCTTTTACTTATTTTGT
>JAHLWT010000007.1 GCA_019057775.1 Promethearchaeota archaeon | reverse complement strand
GGTTTTACTATAAAGTTATGAACAAAATCAAGAGGTTTTTAGACAGTCTGACGGTGGCAATATGAAAAGTTGGGCATTTTGAAACTCCAATCTTTCAATTTACTACCATCTTTAATTATTGCTAATTCGTTCATATTTACCACTATCTGCCCAATTTTTTATATTGCGTGTTGTGTTTAGTTTGTTAAACTTAATACTCATGAAATAACGTAACATCTGTATGCTTTGAAAATCAATTTATTGTTATGTCAATATTGAATATATATGAGATTTGATTTAGTTGGACCAACCCAATATCTTCCATCAGATAAAGTCCTTTGTTCTTTAGGTATCTTTTTAAGGCATTGAAAGGTGGTTTCACATTGATAAATACCTGGTGGGAAAACTGGATAGCCTTTCAAGTTAACAGTTCTCGTTATCGAATCTCCACTATTAAGTTTAATGAACCATTCAGGCTTCCATGTATCTCTTGGTGATGTGATTGCAGGTTTGTATAAAGATGCTGTTCTAACGCCTAACTCATCAGATTTAACAAATTGTGGTCCAATATTATAATGATGAAAGAGTTCACTTCCCATTTTATCAGGATCCAGAATATAAAGGTTATCCGTATCTTCATTAATTATCGTAAAAGCATATTCAACAGAGGCAGTATCTGAGTTTTCCTGGAAAGCAATTTTCTTCAATATTAGATTCAATCCGTTGTGCAAAACACCAGCATTGTTTAATGATTCCATTACAAAAAAGTCATTGCGACTGTCTGCTGTGTCATGATTGAACCATTGCCATGTGATTATTAATAAATCTTCAGGGTAAAGAAAATTATAGGAGTTATCGATAACAGGTAAAGGCCAAAGGTTAGAAGACCAAAACCCGCTAAAGTAACCTACATAGCGTCTTTGGCCATCCGCAACAACCATAAAAGGCTTATCATACCATGATGCTGGTACATCCAATTGAATAGGCTCAGGTAGATAGTCGTATTTATTATGCTTTAAGTAAAGAAGATGACTAGAAAAATCATACATCCGTATATCATCATCAGTAAGCCATGGGTGCTGTTGAATTTCAATATTAGCAAGCGCCTGTTTATCTTGATTGACTAATTCCAAACTAAGAATATCTTCAATTTTTATATTGGGATCATCTAAAAGATATATCTCAAAATCATGAGGGGGATTTTCAAAATCATTCTCGACTTTTGAACAACTAATAAAAGTTGATAAAATTATAGTTAGAAAAACACTGAATGATTCTCTGGTCAAGACTATTCTTCTGAAATAATAATTGCTCATATCTCTTTTGAATATAGAAAATATGTCACAAATTAAACACAACGAGCAAGTATAAAAGCCGTTTAAATTGCTTTTATACAATGTTAGTTGTCGTAGTTTTTTACTATTCATTGGTTCTATCAGGCATATAGGGTTAGTGTTAGTAATATGTAAATTGAGTACACGAATCAATTATTTGTCTGGTAGGGAAAGATTCATTTTTTCAAGGATGGAAATAAACCGTGGATTATCATACAACGAATCAAAACAGTAGGCTTTTATGGCAATATATGGCATAGTGACATCGTGAATTTCATATCCTTTTTCAATCAAATCCATGACTTTATCTAGTTGATTTCCCTTAGTATAAACGATTGCCAATTCCATGGGCCCTATGATTTTGTTGTTGGCCAGATCCTCATACAGGGGTACTATTTTTTCATATGCAGCAGAAAAACCCTGCTCATTGTAGATCCTCTCAATTTCTTTAAAGGCATCTTCGTCAAACTGTCTTCTCCCAGTCAGCTGCAAATAATGTGGTTCTGTCTCAATTACCTTATCATAATCTCCGCACTGAAAAGACACTATATTAAGTATATAATTCGCTGTAAGGTTATTTGGATCATCAGCTAATAGTTTTTCTATCTGAGTCAGGTCAGCCTCACACCCATTTATAAATAATTGCGCTGTTGAATAGAACATTTGAACCACAGGATTTAATGGATCCAGGTCAATCGCCAGCTGGGCCTGTGGTAATGCTTCATCATGCCTCTGCAGTACACATAATAAATGTGCATACCAGATTCGCGACATGGCATCGCTGGGATTGATTGCCAGTGCTTTTAAAAACTCCCTTTCAGCCTTTGCCCAATTCCATTCTGAGACAAAAGCGATCCATCCCATTAAATGATGAGCATCAGGAAGATCCGGATCCAGTTCCAGCGCTTTATTAAGATTTTCGTAGGCTGTTGAAACGGCAGTGGAAGGTGCTTCAAAACCCATCTGTGCGAACATCATCCAGACATTTGCCAGACCCAGATAGAGAGGTGCCCAGTCAGGATCCTTTTCAATGGCACTATTCAAATAATCCCTGGCTTTATTCAACGGTTCTTTGCTGAGATCCCCCCAGTATTGTTGACTCCTGAGATAATCATCAAAAGCCTCCCGGTCAACTGTTCTTGATTTGGCCAGCAAGCGTTCTTCATCAGAGGTTAGCACTATCTTTAACACATCCGCAATCTTCCTGGTGATACGGCTATATAGATTAAGGATCTGGCTTTTATCTTCACAGTAATCAGCAATCCAGAGTTGTTTTTCTGATTTGCCGGGTAGTATCAACCTTAAAACCAGACATATCGAATCTCCGAAGCTCAGGACATCGGTCTCGAGTGCTGCATCAACGTGTAAGTCAGATGCTATCTGCTTTAAGGTCTTGTTAGAGTTTTTAAAGGTGCGGGAAGTAGTTTTTCCTGGAATAAGCAGGCCACTGATCTTGCCCATATCCATGATAAGAGAAGAATGCAGTGCATCAACTACATATTCCAGAGAATCTGCACCTGTATAATTATCGAACGGAAGAACAACAAGTGATTTTATTTCTCCGGCCTGTACACCCTTTCCTCCTTTGATTACATCCGTAAGGATCAATGTCACAACAATAGCTGCGCAAACCAATACAATAGCTGAAGCCAGCAGGATCCGTTTTTTGGAGCTTGCAGTTGCTTTTTTGGCACCGGCAGGTTTTTTCCCTGTTTCCTCCGGGCCACCTGGTTTTGTTTCCGCGGGTGCCTGGGTTTCCATATACTTCAGGTACCACTTGAGGGTGGTGGCCAGATCGAGCAAAACCGGTTTCACCTGCATGGGATCGAAATCCTTGGGATGGGCACCAAAGGTTGAGAGGCTGTTAAGATTCTGCATGGAGACAATGATGTTGTGCGGAACCTTTTCTTCTTTATTTAGTTTGTCGATAATCCCCTTGAGTGGTTCGGTACCCCGTGGCCTTTTCAGTTCACGCTCACACAGGTCGGTGATCATCACCTCCAAGCACCTTCTCGCATAGACCAGTACAATGTTCTCATCATCGGTCTTTATCAGACGTTGCAGTTCATTATCCAGTTTGGGATAATTCCCTTTTATCAAATCATGGACTTTCTCGAGATCCTTGATTTCATTTGACCAGATTTTCATAATGAAATTTGGCTAGTGAATAAATAGGAGTTTAATACAAGTTATTGATATTTTAAAAACAAGTCAAATAAATTCATTTTTATGACAACTAACGGACCTGGCTAAACTGCGTTTTAATGCAGTTTAGCTAATGTTGGCGTTTCGTTGCTTATTTTTTCGTCCAGTTTTCAATTTTTAATCCTGCAATCCTTTCAAATTCCTTTTCATTATTTGTCACTATGGTCAAGCCAAGGCTTTTAGCATGAGCACCTATCAATGTGTCCAACGGTCCAATTTGAGCTCCTTTCTTTTCTAATTCTGCCCTTATCAATCCATATTCAATTGTTGCATTGTAATCAAAGTCAATTACCTCAAGGGGAATAATGAATTTATTTAAAGCAATAAGGTTTTTATCCGGATTTGAACTTTTACGAATACCATATTGAAGTTCAGCTAGTGTTATAGTGGAAATCCCTATACTTCCGAGGGGAAATGTCTTAAATTTTTCAAGAACTATTGCAGGTTTCTTCTTAATTATATAAATACAAATGTTAGTATCAAGCAAATATTCCATTAGTCAAAGGATTCTCGTTTTTGGTTATCAGGTTGTTCCCTGTTTGTCATAAAATCAGGCGTGAAAGCATCAAGGCTCTCAATAAGGTTCGCCCATGGATTATGAAAAGGTATAATATAAAGAGTATTCCCAATCTTTTTAAGATAAACCTTGTCATCATTGATTTTAAGCTTATCAGGAATCCTAATTGCTTGAAATCCTTTTTTATTTTTTATGTCTATTGTTTCGAATGGCATATTTTAATAAATATTTAATTCTTACAAATTTACGAAAAAATCTATCAATGCTGTACCGTATCTTGCAATGAACGCCAACTTGTTTATAATGGGAATAAACTTCACATAAATACTCCGATATTGCCGGATAAAAGGAAGTTTGTTCCCCTTTATTACAAATATAATCAAAAATCCATGTCCTCCAAAGGACTATTTATGCTTAAAATACT
>JAHLWT010000006.1 GCA_019057775.1 Promethearchaeota archaeon | reverse complement strand
AGCAATTTGAGAAAACACATCGCGGACATAGAACTCAAATAGTAAACCTTGATGAGTTAAAATCAAAATCCCCAACGAACATTGGATATATTTGTGTATCAGACTTGAATAGAGAGGAGTAATATAAAATTTCAATGAACTTATAAGAAGTAAGACTAAAGAGATTTGCTATTGATTTTAAATTAATTATGCCTATTTTTGGAAAAGGATCATCAGGAGGAATTTTTATGTACGATATTACGAAACATTCCAGTCTATTGAATGTAAAAGATTGGTTAAATTCAAATTCATTAAATATTTCGAATGCTCTGCTAAAACAGGAGAAAATGTTGATAAGATTTTTGAATTTTTGACGAGAGCTATAATGAAATCTGAAGGTTATTTTTAATTGTTGGAATTAAATTAATTATAAAAGTTTGCTTCAGAGGTACAAGATAAATTATATGAAAGATTCGATTAATAAGCGTACAGTAACTCCAAATAAATAAAAGAAACAATAGTAATAATTATCATGAAATAGTTTCATTATTATAGCTTTATAAAATTCGATGGTTCTTATGGATGAAAAATTTGAAAATCAAATCTCAGAAATGATAGATAAAACGGAAAAAATTGCCAGAGATTATGAGTTAGCCATTAAAAAAAGTAAATATGAAACTAAGTGTCCTTATCCAAAAATAATTAAAATTTATGAAGGTATAAGGCAAATGCTCATTGATTATGGTTGGAATGAGCAAGCCATGATTTACAATGAACAAATTAAATTTTACCATGAAAAGTTAGAAAAAGATAAAAAATTACGCGAAATTGAAGCTCAAAAAGTGCAAAAACAGAAAGGATTTGAAGAATTTCATAAAATTAATGAAATAGATACAATTAAAGCAGTAATCCTCTCTCTCAATAAAGAGGAGGAGATTTTAAATTTTGAAGAGAAAAAGAAAGAAAAACTTGAAGAGTCTAAAGAAATTTTTAATATGATTAGTAATGCTGAAAGAATAGCAAAAAAATACGAACAAGAAATAAAAAGGATTAGCATCCTTCATCTTGATTGTCCGTACGAAAAAATAATAGAAATTTATAAAGAAGTTAAAAAGAGATTTGAAAATATTGGTTGGAAAGAAGAGTCGAATAAATTGATAGATTCAATCAGATACTATAAGGAAAAACTCGAAAAAGATAAAAAATTAAGAGAAATTGAAGAGAAAAAATTGACTAAAGAATTATAAAAACTGAATGTTAATGGCGCATATAGTATATTAAAAAGAACATTCCCTAAGGTAATTCGCACTTTTTTATGATTGGCAATTACTCACTTCCTTTTTTTATCTTTTTTCAGATATTTATTTGAATGGCGATTTCTTCTTCTGCGAAAATTATTTTTTATGCTATGTTTTTCACTCCATTTGATTAAATCTTTTTCCTGAGATCTCATTTTTGACATTTTAAAATTTCCTGAAAATTATAAAAATTTAGAAATAGTATTAGATGAATATGAACAGGATCAAACTATTATCTATAATAAGAGGTTTTGGGATAAATTTATTGATAAAGCAATAAATAGAGTCGAAGATCAATTATGGGATTTTACACAAACTTTAGAGATGTGGAAAGCTACCGATTTTAAAATAAAACAAAAAAAAGAAAATTGAATTCTGTGAGGATATAGCTGGATTTGCCAATGCACAAGGTGGTGTTATAATACTTGGTATTACAGATAAAATACCACGTAAGAAAATAGGTCTAAAAATTTAATTAAAAACTTAAAAATTAAAAAGGAAAATTATAAATGCTAAAACTCATACCCACATTTCTTACAAACATGTTTCTTAGCGTACATGGGAATATTTCCTATATAACTCAAGACCTTTGATTTATCATCTATAATTTTTATATTTTTACCGACAACACCACATCTTGGGCAGTTTATACGTTCTTCACTCCTAATATCACCGACCTCTATTTCTGGAGGTCTTAACTTTTCTAATTCTGCTTCGATTATCTCTATACGAGCAGTTTGATCTACTATAAATTTATCTTTCTCTGCGATGATTTCATTAATTTCTTGAATTTCAGCTTCTTTTTGTGAGATTAAGTTGTTTAACTCTTCAACTTTATTATTTAATTCTTCGATTTGGGATATTTTTTTAGATTTTTCTTCTTCTGATACAGATACTTTACTTTTTAAATCATCAACCTCAGTCTTTAATTTATTAATTTCCTCGTCTTTGGCAGAGATTGTACTATTAGCTTCGTTTAAACTTTCTTTAAGTTCGCTAAGTTTAGCATTAGCATCATTTAAATTAGAAAGTAACTTTTCTAAATTTTCTTCATTCATTATTACCATCTCTTTATTTTTTTAGTTATTTAACATATATCTTCTTTTTCTTTTATTACCTCTTCCAATTTTTATTCAATAATGCCTAACAATTCATTAAACTCAGTTTTTAAAAGAATTTTTTCAAATTCTTTAATATTTTTAAAATGCTTCTTATAATCAATTTCTATAAAATTTAGCTCTAACAAGGGTAACTCACTACTTTTAATTTTTGAATTTTTATAAAATTGTCCTATTGTTTTATCTTTTTTAAGCGTATAAATTTATCATTAAATTTTTATTCCAGTATCATATATGTGGTATCCTTAATATCAATTGGACTATTTTGATGCATATTTATTTGATTAATAAATTGTCCGTAATTGCAAATATCTCTCAAGGTTTTTTTAACATTTAAAAATATCTTTGGATGTGTAACTGTTTTTGGTATTATTATTAGATCTTTATTTCCCTTCCTCGATTATGAAATGGTGTAAAATTATTTGATTTTATTAATTAAAATCATAAAATGATTTATACAATTACTTAATATCAAATTAAGATTCAACACTTTTTCTAAGGAATCCATGGATTTTATTCTTTTAACCCAAAATAGAATAACCAAGCAGAGAAAGCCATTCCAGATCTAATAAATATTAAGGCTAAACCAGGAGAAAATAAACCGTCTAATACAGCACCGATAATGTATATAAAGGCTCCTACAGATATTAAGAAAAATTTTCTTCTTATTATTCCGGTAGATTGGAGACCTTTTCTTAAAAATCCAAATCCAAGAAAAATTAATAGTGACAATAAAAATATCAAAGCTACTATACCAGTTATCGAAGTAAAAACAAGATTATCATTAATTAAATCTTCCCCTGATGTAGAAGGATAATCGAATGTGACAGAACCTGATAGGTCTATAAAAAGAAATAACTCGAAAATTATGCCCAAAACTATATAAATTGAAAAAATATACCATTTTTTCTTCGGTGTTATAAGTATAGCACCAATATACATAGCAAATAGGACAGCTCCTGGAAACCACATCCAATTTATAAGACCTATTATTTCATATGGTTCATCTATATTGGTTCCAGTTAAAAGTATTTTTAAAAAATCTAGAACGTCTCCCGTATAAACAAGGGCAGAGAAGATATATATTAGACCTAAATATAATAGGAGATTTGATTCTTTTTTTCTTGATTTAATAGCGAAAAATAATCCAAAAAGAAATGAAAAGATAAAAACACCTAATGCTGTAATCCCATTTAACCAACCTATATAAGAAAGTGCGATAAAAATTCACCTGAAAGATCTCAATTTTTATTAAAAATATAATTATTATCTAATACTAATTGTTTTTTGAGAGTTTATAAATATTTTGTGCAATCCATAAATCTGAAAAACAACTTGTTTGTGAGACAAGGGAAGAAAAATTTAATCGATCCCTTACAGACTTGGAAGTACATTTAGGGGAATTATCCTATCTTAAAGAAGAAGTAATCAGAATACTTACTAATTTAATGTATGTAATTGAACTTCCGAAGTTCCGCATTTTAACACATATCAGAGAAGAAATCTTCCATAAACTCAAAAAAAAAGGAAAAAAGAAAAGAGAAATTATAAAGATCAGGAATTGATTGTTTGATATTCTCAATCGACATGAATATATTGTTGAAATATACCCCTCTCATGTGTCTATTCGAGAGTCATTTACAATTGGTCGTAGGGTTAGAACACTCCTTTAATTTTAGCAATTTTGGTGGAAAATCCCTTTATTTTGTGGTCTCTACAAATTTGTTTTAAATCATCCGCCGTTGCGGTTTGGAATAATCGTTTGAGATTTGCTTCGTTAATTTTTAATCACTTCCTTTCAATTACTACCTTAAACGGAATATGTGATGATTTTTTTGTCTTATATTTCATAAGATAAATGCTATTATAAATATTAGGAGAGGATTAATTTTACTAAATTTAGAAATATTCACAATTTAGCTACAGAAAGACGATTGTTTAATAAACTCAGAAATTCATTTAATAATCAAACAGGAGAAGGTGAAAAAATGTGGGTGAACGAGATACACAAAAAGAGAAATCTCAAAAAAAGGTTAGGTTATTTACCGTGTTGATGGATGGTATATCAAAAGAAATCGAAG
>JAHLWT010000005.1 GCA_019057775.1 Promethearchaeota archaeon | reverse complement strand
TCCAGATACTGGGGAGTATATGTCTACAACTGCTTTTGAAGATTCTACGGTGCAATCAATAGGATCACTTGAAGGCTCATCTCCATCCATCTGAACTTGTTCTAAAGTCGCTCCCTCAAGTCCTTCAACATCAACAAAACTTATTTCTCCAAGTTGCTCAGCTGCAAAAGGTGTGATTCCCACCTCTTTAGTTTCAACATCAAACCATTGATGTGTTTTAGTAAACCATTTAGTCATTTTTATCAAACTCTTTATTAATTATTTTATTGAAATGTAATTATATTGAATTAAATGATATGTTTTTATTAATAATGATAATAATTTAAAATGTTATTTAAGATTTAATTAAATTGAATATCAAGATAATATGCATTCCAACCTTAAAGAACAACTGAATTTTCATATTGAATTTAAAGAATGGTACAATAAAATCATTGATGATTTTAAATTTGATTTTAAAAAGGATTATAAAGCAAGGGATTACCTAACGAGTATTTTAGATTCAAAAGAAAGTGATTGGTGCTCTGAGGAAGTAATCCTTTCCTTTAAAATGAGCTTACATAAAAAATCTCAAATTTTTATCTTTGGGTGTGGTCCTTCTTTAGAAGAAACCGTAGAATCCATAATTAAAAAAAGAGGAATGGAAATTTTTAAAAACAGTATCAATATAGCAGCAGATGGTGCAGCAGTGTTTTTAAAAGAGAAGTCAATTCCTATAAATGCAATTTTTACGGATTTAGATGGGATTACTAAAAATGAATTTGGCTACCCAGAATTTTTAATTATTCATGCACACGGAGATAATATTAAGAAAATTAGATACTTTAAAAGATGTATTATTCAATTCAATAATGTTATTGGAACAACGCAAGTAGAATCAAATGATATAGTGATAAATCCAGGAGGTTTTACTGATGGTGATAGAATATTTTTCTTTTTACACACTATATTAACTCCTAACAATAAATTATTCCTTATAGGGATGGATTTTAAGAATATAATTGGAAAATATTCTAAACTATATATGGATGAAAACCAAGAAGGAAGTGTAATTAAGAAAAAAAAACTTAGATACGCAGTTGAATTAATTAAATGGATTAGAAATAAAATAAAAAACGATATTTATTTTGTCAATTCACCTTTAAAGCTCAATAATTTCATTAATCTTACTGTAGAGGAATTCATTCACGATTACCACAATTTAATTTAGATTTTATAATCTTGAAGTCCTGCTGAGGTTATTTTGAAAGGTAATCTCTTTTCAGGTAAATCAACAGAATTTACTAAATGAAAATATCTTTGATTTTCATTTATGTATTCTAAATAAATATATTCCGAAAAAAAATGATTGAGAATGTGATTTCCCACTGGTGAAACAGGGATTATACTCTCTTGACCTAAGTTTGAAGTAACTTGAGCTAAAGCTATAGTAATTAAATTATATTTTATCGTTAGTCTACTTATTTGTTCTAAAATTTTGATAAATCTCTGTTTTACTATATTTGAAGAGTTTAATTTGTCTGCTAGCTCAGAATTGTAATGGTTATTTATAGAGTCAATTATAAGGACACCACCGTTGCTTTTTTCAATTTGATTTTCAAGATCTTTTAAGGAAAAAAGGAAGGCGGAGTTGCTCATAATTTTAGAGACAAGTATACTTTCAAATATTTCTATTTTATCGTCACCGTACTTTAATGCTAATTCCCTCAACCGTCCTGGGCGAAAGGTATTTTCGGTGTCGAGAAAATAAACATAATTTAATTTGTTGTTTCTAATTGCTTCCATAGGAGAATAATTAACAAAAGTTTGTACACATAATTGATGAGCTAATTGAGTTTTCCCTGTTCTATTACTACCGAATATCAAATATTTTCGACCCCTACAAAAACCTCCTCCTAATAGTTCATCGAAATTAGTTGATCCAGATTTTAAAGTTAAATGAGTAGTTGGTTTTTCTTGGAAATAAGCAGATAATTCTTTAAAACTAATAATTTGATGTTTTTTAACCTTTAAAATCTCATTTATATCCATTTTTAGAGATACACTTTTTTATTTCAAAAATTATGTTCAATTTAATAATTAAATTATATCTAATAAATTATTTAATATCACTATTAAAAACCGTAAAATTAATTTTAGAATAATCATAGAAATATAACCATATTACTTCGAATTATTTCACCCTAAATTTTTTTTCCCATGGCAAAAAAGAAAAAAGAAATATGTCCTTATTGTAGCAAAAGTTTTGCTTATTTATCAAGACATAAATGTAAGATAAAAGAGCGTGTTGAAGGACCTATAGACGAAAAATCTGATGTTGAGAGACGAATTGAAAGAATTGAAGAGAAAAAAAAAGAATTCAATCGAAATTTACGCAAGGATGAAAAATTAATTCTCGATATGATAGATAAAGAAAAAGATATTTTATTCGAGGATCTTCTAAAACTAAGTGATAAAAGCCAAAATGATTTGGAAGAAATCTTAGACCTACTATCATTACAATCAAAAATTAAAATGAGACGAGAATTAGTTGAAGCTTCATGGACAAAACATATCTATGCACTTAAAGAAATTGACGTAAAAATCCAAGAGATTGAGGTAGATAAAAATAGAAAGGATTTTATCTGGAATATGTTTTCTAGACAACCATGTTTTATTTGTCCATTTCGAGATAGATGTAATGAAACTAATTTAGATCAATTTAATCCTAAACATTGCCCTTGGCTCACACATTGGATAGAAACATATTTAGGAGGAGGAGAATACGATATAAACTTTGATGAATTAAAAACAACATTGCGAGATAGATAGTCATTTTTTTTTTAAACCAATAAAATAAATCTCGTTGCTTTTTTTTTTAGAAGATTGGGGTTTATAAGATTTTGTAAATATGAATTCCTTCTTCATTATTCCAAATAATTTATTTAGATCTGAGCCCTGGAACACTTTAATCACCAAATTACCTTTCTGCTTAAGGAACTTTTTTGAAATATCAAGAACCTTAAAGCAGAGATTAATTTGGTTTAATTGATCTGTAAATTTATTACCTGTTTTATTTACCGAGGCATCTGATAAAATTAGATCCAATTTATTAAGAAAGAATTCATTAATGTAATCTTTAACTTCCAATGTGTTAATATCTAATCTAATTATTTTAACATTTTCTAAAGGAGATACATTTTTTATATCAACGCCCATAATTTTATAGTGATCTCGGTTATAATACTGATCTTTATATTTTTCAATATTTTCATTAGCGAATTTTTTTATTACTTGAAGCCAAGACCCAGGAGCACACCCTAGATCTAAAATATAAAATGCTCGTTTGAATATATTGAACTTATTTTGTATTTCTAATAATTTATACGCAGATCTCGCACGATACCCTTCAATTTTAGCTCGTCTATAGTGTGGATCTTTTTTGTGTTTATAATCCTTATTTGACAATGTAAATCAAATTCCTTCTTTTTGGATTTCTAGTAAACATTCTTTAATACCTTCAATATCTAAATTTGATTTAAACGATAAATAATCGAAATGAGTTCTTGAACATTTAAAACCTTTTTCTTTAATTTTATTGATGAGCATTTCTAGTTTTGGAATCATTGATATTTTTAAAATCTGGCATAATTTATGTGTGTTATAATAAGAAATTGGCATTTTCAATTCTTCCTGAATAAGACTTAACAGTTTACTAATTCTTTTTCTGTTTTTAAAGTGAGATTGTTCACTAAAAATTAATAGTTCTTTAATGAACTCTTCATTATGGATTTCACCAATCCATAGGGGTCCTGCATAGTCAATTTTGTCTTGATTTTTACATTCAGGGCATTCCTGAGCTGCATCTAATATACTATCTTTTATTGTTGTCCGATAACCACAGTTATTACAATGTATTATATATCCATAATTTTCGAAAAATTTAGAGATCTTTCTTTTATCTCTGAACGTTGTGCAAAAAATTCTTAAAAAGTGTGAAGAATAAAAAGTCAATAAGGGAATAATACCTAAATTGTTAACATTTGCAATTCTTGAGATAAAGTGTATTAAAATTCTTGCTCCGATTTCCTTACAATAATCTGTGTGTAATGATTTTGAAAAATATTTCCTCAAACATGCGTTTGGTCTAATTCCGAATAAAACGGCAGTATCTGTTGCAGTAATGCAAAGTAATCCATTATGTTTTTGAATAGCTTTAAAAGCTGAATCCAAGTACAAATTTGGGGTTCCAAAAGGATCAATAGAAATAATATTTGGCTTTTTATCCTTATGTATTGATTGAAGAAATGAATTTTGTGCAATTTCATTAAGTAATAGGTTTGCATCTTTTTGAGATATCTTAATTTGGGCAGGATGATTGTCTAAATCGTTTAAAGATATATTTTTATGAAGAATTTTAACAGCTACAGGATTTATATCATTAATAAATATTTTTTTAATGTTTTTACATTCTTTTAACACTCTTATAGAACTAACACCTGAAGCTGCCATGGGATCAACCATAACAAGAGCATTTTTATTAATTAATTTATTATATGCCAGAATTGACAAATTTGAAATATCTCTATTAATTTCCATTTTACTGTTATAAAAAACGGTCATAGATTTTGAAGGTACCGCATTTTTATCTATATTATGAATATAGATCTTAGTAGATCCTTCATTTATTATACTGAAATTAAATTTTTCCATATTTTTCATATATTTTTTATAAAAATCCTAAATTTAATATTATTTTGAATTTAAATTAGAAAAATCCACTTTCAGTTAAAGTCGATTCAAAATGAATACGGTTATTCTCAACTCTTTCTTCTAAAAAGATATTTCTAGTGTTATTTTTATTTGTTCTCTCTATTTTAAAACTTATAGAAACCCAGTACTCCATAACTTTACCACCGCTCTGTTTTTCGATAAAATGGTCATTTGTTCGTCTTTTCGTAGTTTCATTAACAATTAATACATCAAGACTATAGCATTTGTTTAAATAAGATAGATTTGCTAGGATTTGATTCAATTGATAATTTAAATCATAATTTATTGCCTTTCTTTCTCTGTTTAATCCTATACGATATAAGTCCGTTAATGAATCAATTACAATTAATTTATACGAATACTCTTTTTCATTATCATTTGTCAATATTAAAAATTCTAAATTAAAGATAATTTTTGTTAGATCATCAAAATCAATGGGATGTATTACAATAAATTTATCAAGGGACTCAATATTATTTTTAAATAAATTTCTTATTTTTGGAAAGGGGAGATTAGGCTTAGTATATAAATATATGACTTTACTTCCAACTTTTGCTGATTTTAGTGCCGTCTGAAGAGCAAAAGTAGTTTTTCCTACACCAAAAGCACCCCAAACTGAAAAAATGCCTTTATTAAAGCCTCTATTTTTAATAAATGTGTTTAATCTTGATACAGGGAATATCATCTAATTAAAAGTTATTAATTTCAGCTAATATTAATAATTATAATTTGAGAAATAAAATCTTATATATTTATACTGAGAATTTAAATTTTTTTTATAGATTAAATAAAGAACTGAATCGATTGAATATTAAGTTTGAAATTTTGAATAGTAGAAGTAAGCTTCCTTCTCATTCTTCCATTATGTTGACTACCTTAGATGAAATTCATAATTTTATAAATATCCCTGAAAAACTGAAAATATTGCCATATTCAAATGAAAAAAATTTTGATTATTATATTTTAAAAGTGTTAGCTGCTGGTAAAATAGGTTTTAAAGATAATTATTTAGGCTTGACATTTTCTATTGATCCCGGTACCACTCAGATTGGAATTGTTGTTTTCTTAGATGATTACTATTTACAGGCTTATACTGTATATGAGAATGCTCTGTTTATGGAAATAATTAATAATTTTATAATTTGTTTTCAGAATGAAAAATCAAACCATTTAAAATTAAATTTCAAACTTGGAAGAGGAGTAATACCGATAACTATTGATCTGTTAAATTTAATTTATAACACTCACAAAAACAGAAATGGTATGAAAATCTTTTTAATTGATGAAGAAAAATCCTCTAAAATTAAATTCAATTTTAAAAAAAGGAGAATAAACACAAAACATGAAATTTCAGCATTAATATTAGCATTGAGAAAAGGAGTCGAAGTTAATATTAATAATTATTTGAGAGTTATAAAATATGGGAAAGCTCAAAATTCTAATAATTATAATAAGGAATATAACAATCTTGAAGAAACTGGAGAAGGAATGATATACATGAAAGAAATCATAGATAAATTATTACGTAACGATATTACTCTTAGTAAAGCTTCTCAATTATTAAGTGAATTTAAATCCAATAAACAGGAAATATGAGTAAAACCTACATTATAAATATTTTAAAAAAATTAATATATATTTACTAAAAAGAAGTACATAAGATTGAAAGGAAAGCGGAGCAAAATTGATTACTGAAAGATTAAAAAGTATTGACATTTTTCGTGGATTATGTATGTCATGGATGATATTAGGTCATCTATTCGATTGGTGGATACAACCTGATTATAGTTGGGCAAGGAGGATTATGACAATCATATTAGAACCAATTGGAGCTTCTGGATTTTTATTCATTTCAGGTATAAGTATTACGATATCCTATAGAAGAAGATTAATTAAAGCTAATAATTCAGAGGAATATAATTATAAAATGATAAGAAACTCCTATATGCTTAGAGCTTTATTTATATTTGCTATAGCTATAATTTATAACTCAACAGTAGCAATCCAATTAGGTAACCCTCAAATGATTTGGACTTGGTTCATTATCTTAACGATTGCTATATCTTTATTTATTACTTGGCCCCTTTTAAAAATACGGATACATTTTCGAATTATTTTGGGAATATTTATTATTATTGCCAACCAGTTCTTAGTTTCTCTGTTATTACTTCATGAAGGTGATTCGAGTATTGGTGGATTTTTTTTTCATATACTATATAATGGTATTAATCAAGATCCAATATTATATTTCTTTCCATTTTTTCTTATAGGAACTATTGTAGGGGATTTGATTTTTAACAAATTATATAGGGAAAGTGTAAAAAGTAGAAGAAACATAAATAAAAGACAATTATTTATCACTACAATTATGTGTGGAATTGCACTTATTATTCTTGGAGTCTTTTTTGAATTCCCTCAATTTTTATTAAGAAAAAGTGTTTCATGGATAATATATTCATTAGGTTTTAATTTATGTTTGTTTTCAATTTTGTTGTTAATTGAGGAATTGCGAAATCTAATAACAAAAAAAAGCTACAAATTCCTATTTTATTATTCATACTATTCCTTTACTATTTACCTTGCTCATAATATATTATATTTCTTATTATTAAATAGACTAAACATTTTTAATATTTGGTTCTTTATTGCAACAGCATATATAACTATGGGGTTTATCCTCAAAGTGATATATAAAAAGTGGGGAAGTTTAGCTTCCTTGAAGATGCAAATTGGTAAATTAAGCGAAAGAATAACTATTAAAATAGAAGAAAGAAAATAAGTGTGAACAAATAATAAATGAAAAAAAGAATAGACATCATATTAGTGGAACGAGGATTATCTGAAAGCAGAACAAAAGCACAGTGGTTAATAAAGAACGGTTTCGTTTTTGTAAATGAGAAAATTGTATTGAAGCCAGGCAAGAGAATAGAAAATTCATTAGAAGTTCAAGTAAAACAAAGCTTCCCTTATGTTGGAATCGGTGGTTTAAAATTAAAGGCGGCCCTAAATAATTTTTCAATATCTGTTGATGGTAGAATATGTATGGATATTGGTGTATCAGTGGGTGGATTTACTGATTGTCTGATGAAACATGGAGCGTTAAAAGTATATGCTATAGATATTGCACCAAATTTTCTTCATCCATCACTAAAAACAGGGAATTTAAGAGATAAAATAATACCGTTGTTTGGGATTGATGCACGCAACTCAATTAATATCAAGGAAAAAATAGATATCTGCTCTATTGATGTTACATTTGCATCCTTAAAAACAATTCTACCCAATGTTAAATCCATATTAAAAAAAAATGGAGATATTATTGCTCTAGTTAAACCAATTTTTGAAACTGAATTCCTCTCACAAAATAAATTTAAAATTATCAAGGAACCACAGCAACTTTACCAAATCCTTATTGATTTAATTAATTGGAATAAAATTAATCAAATATTTCCATATGGAATATTTAAATCTCCTATTCTAGGGAAGGGAGGATCTTTAGAATTTTTTATTCATTTTAAAATAGGCCAAATTTCATCTAATTTTAGAACCAAAAAATTAATAGAAGAAATCTTATCTAGAGTTATTTTTAACGAAGTTTAAATGCTATAACCTAGGATAACTAGCAAATAATTGTCCCCATTCAGTTTTCAAAAACTTCTTTATTATATGTTTTCCAATCGTAGGATACCAAAACATATCATGATAAATCATGTAAGCATAAATAGGTCCTTGAAAGAAGAGTTCACTTTTAAATAAGGGATAAAGAAATTGTAAAGCTCCTTTACGTACCATCTGATCTCTCCAGATAACTATGCTACGTTTAACTTTAAAATTCCAATTTAATTTAGAGACATCTTCCCCAATAATTTCAATTTGGTCGAAATCTCCACATCCCAAACCTTCATCGTGAGCCATTCTTATCGCAGGTAATTTTAAAGGTTCAAAACCCATCATCTTAGCGACGACAGTATCAACAGCAACTTGGTCATATCCTGCTAAAATATAATTTTTGATACGGGGGATCATTGTTCTTGGCCCAGCTCCATCACCACACACAGTTCCATCAACAGTAGAAAAGATTTTAGAATAGATTTTTTTCTGGATGATTAATAGAGCTTCCTCAGAAGTTTTCCTTAATGAACCGCCCAAAGCCCCAGTATGACCATGAATTTTCATTGTAGGAAGATGAATTATTGGTTTTTCTAAATAAAATTTGGGGATTTTAAAACCCTCTGGAAAGATTTTAGAATCTAATACGTGAAATTTTTTATTTTTAAGAGCTAAAAACTTAGGCCTTAAGGATTGGTATGATACAAATGGAATTCGAGTTAATGGTATAAACCAAACACCATATTTTTTTATAATAGGTGTCCATTTATTTCCTCTTAATCCTTTCTCTATATTTGTAACCACCGTTCTATTTTCAGCTGTAAAGATTTTCCTTGGATCATATCCATCTTTAATCATTCCTCTAAGTACCCCTTCAACTTGCCATGGAGGGCTAGAGTATGCAAGGAAAATTTTTGACCAACTTAAATTTAATTTTATAATTATCTTGTTATTTCTCTCAAAAAATTTTTAATAATTGGCAAATTGGAAAATACGGCCGAAAGATCCTTTTTTTGTCGGTTTGGATCAATTTTCTCGTTTAAAAGACATTTGTCTCCTTTTAAGCCAATGCATTGGGGATTTAAAGGCTCATGAAGGACATTTAGAGAATGAAAAAGTCATTAGGGGCTTATACTTAAAAATAAAGGAATTCATCGAAACGAAGAAAGATACACTCAAGGAACTTGAGATAATTAAAAAACATTTAGCGGAAGTCAAGATAATTCTTGATAGTAATGGTAATTCTGCAGAAGAAGCACTTAAAGAACTTGTGACATGTTGTAAGAAATTAGGAAAACTCCAATTTAGGAAGGATTGCGGTCTTGTTGAGGCGTAGTTTATTAAGGACCTCCTAAAATTTGTAGAAACTAAAGGAACGCAATTATTTAAATATAAACAGATTGAAGGTGCGCCTCGGATGAATAATTCTCACGAGTTAACATTCAAGCAATTGAAACACTTTTTACGGCGTATCATCGGTTTTCACACAACTAAACATTACATTTTATCTCTTGGGGATAAATTTGTTTTTGTCAAGTCAGCGGAAGGTTTTGAGGGTTTTTTGGAGATACTTAAAAGCATAGATCATCGCGAGGCAAGAAAACTAATTGAGTCAGAACGCATTTCAAGGAGTAGTATAAGGCTTATCTTTCACGATCCGAACAAATGGGTGTCAAAATTAGAAGAATTTAAGAAAAAATGGATGGAATTATCAGAGTAGATTAATATCATCTTCGTTTTTTAACTAATATTCTTCTAACTATATTATTTATAAAACAAGCGCTTATTAATAAGCCTAGACTTAATAGGACTATTGGGGTGGCCAATTCCCCCAATCTAAAAGGACTCTCTGGTCGTGTTGATCTATATATCTCAAAAAAGGAGCTAATAACGTAGGTGGACGGATTATCAGACTCTGCGATTTTTACCTGATATTGAAGAGAATCCTCTAAATCCAAGGGGATGTTCCATAACATTGCACCGGTGTTCGGTGTCCTTTCATCTATTATTAGTTCAAATATGCCGTCTTTGTAGAGTGTAATATTCACCATAAAAATACCCTCCGTTGTAGAAAAATAGATCCACTCAGTATCACCTGTTGGCCACGAACTTGAATTATTAGGAAGGGTAATAGTAATGGAACTTGAAATTTTGGGAGAATTCATTACATTATCATCAGAAGTCCCGTTGGATGTTTCAAAACCAAATGGTAAAAATCCAGTAATAGCTACAATTGTTAAAATTGCTATTGTTAATCTCTTTATATTCATTTTATTAAATTTCATTAATTTTTACTATCTTTTAAAGTTTTAGCAAATACTTATTTTTTCGCTTTCAATCTTAATTCAGCTTCAGCAATACTTATTTGTTTTTCAAGAGACTTGTATGTCCTTATGTCATTTCCATCTTTTTTCTACGCAATCTTGAAAAAATCAATAAATTTCATTACCTGCCGGCTAGCTTTCTCACTTTGAACATTAATCCATTCTAATTCCTCAAATTTTTCAGATGTTAGCATTTTCGGTTGGTTTGGTGGACGACCACGATTTTTAGGGCTTGGTCATTTCCTCATTCTTTTCCCGTGCTTTTAGGTCGTTGTCTATTTTGAGCCTCTTTTCTGCTTTATCATGGTTCCCGAGTTCTTTCAAACTAATTTTCCTCAACTCCCGTATAACATTTTGCAACCCACAATTATTAATAAAAAAAAACTCCTTATAATTTAAAGAGGAATTTAAAATGTCATCGGAAGGGAAAGTAGACGCTTCTGCGATTATAATATCAATAAATAGTCTTATTGGGATAATTATATTAGCAGCTACTAGTTTTGCTGGTTTAAATTATCCTGGTTATGGAAATAGATATTCATGCTTAGTTGAAAAAGCTAAATTAGATGTTATATAAGATCCAACACAACTTTTTCAAATTCTTAAGGATTCACTTCAATGGAGTATTGAAAACCAATTTAATCCTTATGATGTTATTAAAACTCCCATACTAGGGAAAGAAGGTTCAATCGAATTTTTTATATATTTAAAACTGAAAAAACCTAACTTAAATCTTGATTTTAATTATAGAATAAAAGAGATTTTAAAATTAAATCCTTACATTGAGTAAAATTATGAGATAATTTTAACTCTATATTATTTTTCAGGGTAATTTCTAAACATCTTCCCCCATTCTGTTTGAAAAAACTTCCTGATTGTTCGTTTCCCAATAGTGGGGTACCATAACATATCATGATAAATCATAGAAGCATAAGTCGGTCCTCGAAAGAAAAGTTCATTTCTAAATAAAGGATATAGAAATTGTAAAGGTCCTTTACGTACCATTTGATCTCCCCAAATAACTATGCTGCGTTTAACCTTAAAATTCCAGTTTATTTGAGATATTTTATCCCCAACAATTTCAATTTGGTCGAAATCTCCACATCCCAAGCTTTCATCGTGAGCTAATCTTATCGCGGGTAGCTTTAAAGGTTCAAATCCCATCATTTTAGCAACGACCGTATCAACTGCAACTTGATCATACCCAGCAAGAATATAATTTTTAATACGAGGGATCATCGTTCTTGGTCCAGCACCATCACCACACACAGTACCATCAACAATCGATAATATCTGGGGGTGAATTTGGTTCTGGATGATTAATAGATCCACCAGAACTTCAGACATATATTGATGTGAGAAATGTCTTCTTTTTGTTAAAAGTCCTCCAAAGGCATTTTTCATAGCGCATGTTATTCCACCATGTTTCATTTCTTCTGAAGATTTCTTTAATGAGCCACCTATAGCCCCAGTATGACCATGAGTTTTCATGGTGGGGAGGTGTATTATTGGTTTCCCAACATAAAACTTAGGAATTTTAAAACCCTCAGGAAAAATTTTTGAATCTAATGCGAATAATTTTTTATTTTTGAATTTTAGAAATTTTGGTCTTAAAGATTCATAAGCTACAAATGGTATCCGGGTTAAGGGTACGAACCAAGCATGATACTTCTTAATTATTGGATACCATTTATTTCCTTTTAAACCTTTTTCTATATTTGTAACAACTGTTCTGTTTTCGGCAGTAAAGATTTTTTTTGGATCAAATCCATCCTCTACCATCGTCTTCATTACACCTTCAACTTGCCAAGGGGGACTCGAGCAAGCAGGGAAAAATTTTGACCAACTGAGATTAAGTTTAATAATTATTTTATGATTTTTGTTGTAATAATTCTCATATTCAGCCATTTTCATTAATCTAGAATAATCCTCTAATACGGTATTAGGCGATGTTTTAATTACAAAGATCTGGGGGTTTTTTGACATAATTATTTCAATATGATTTTAATTCTTTAACTTATTTGAAAATTAATCTAATTTTGATATTCTTGGCAGCATCGTAAAAAATTTTGGGAAAAAAATACACTAAAAAATCACTGAATTATTTTTGATTTGTAATTTGATAACTTCTTTATGTTAAATCTTAAATTATTTTCTTTCTTTAGCCAATGGTAATTATCATATAAATATCAGCTTTTTTTACTATCTCAGAAGAATATCAAACGTTAAATAAATATTGTAGAAATTATAAAATAAAGTGCTTATTACTATAACCTTAATATACAATTTAACAATTTTTTACGTTAAATTTTGTTTTACTAAGCTAAATTGAATTATTTCTAGTTTACAAATATAAAAATTTATATTAATAAGTTTATAAAAAAATTTTGGATAATTATGTAGTCCATGTATCTGATATGTGGGTCATTCCCTCATAAGACTTACTTTCTTTTTTAAAGGGAAGACAATATATATAATGTTCCCCAGTCTCTCCGCCAAGTGAAATCTTTCTAGGATTATTAATCCCACAACTAATATGTTTATCTTTTTCAGGGCATCTAGGATGAAATGCACATCCTTCAGGTGGATTTATTGGGCTAGGAACTTCACCTTTTAATATAATCCTGTTTATTCTTAAAGCAGGATCGAATGTAGGTCGAGCAGATAACAATGCTTTAGTATATGGATGGGAAGGATTATAAAAAACATCATTAATTGTTCCAACCTCAACAAACTTACCTAGATACATAACTGCAACTCTATCACCTATGTGCTGTACTACCGTTAAATCATGAGTAATGAAAAGATACGATAAATTGAATTTTTTCTGAAGATCTTTTAATAAATTTAGTATTTGAGCTTGAACAGATACATCAAGAGCGGATGTAGGTTCATCTAGAATAATCAGTTTAGGATCACAGGCAAGAGCTCTAGCAATTATAATTCTTTGCTTTTGACCACCTGAAAATTCATGAGGATATCGATCTAAATGTTCCCTTTTCATCGAGACTACTTCTAGAAGTTCAAGAACGCGCTTTCGAATATTTCTTTTTTTTGACATACCTGCAAGAATTTTTAGAGGTTCCCCAATGGTTTTAACTATTCTCATACGAGGATTTAATGAGGAATCAGGATCTTGAAATACTAACTGTATTTTTTTACGGATCAGTGTTTTAAATTTTAACTCTTTACGATAATCCGAGAAAATTTTCTTTATTTTATAGCTTATACTCTGATCCTTTGTATATTGCTTCTTTAAATTACCTTTGACTTTAAGCATATATGGTATAATTATAATAATTGGAATGAAAGATAGAAAGTCTAGAATCCCTACACTAAAAATAAAGATTGACATAACTAAAATATAATTTACCCAAATAACCGACAACGTCGATAAAAATAATATTATAGATGTCATAAATATCCATGATATCATCGATATAAGGGATATCATTGATATAATTAAGAGATTAGAAAATATTTTTCTATAATTTTTTTTTAACGGTGCTCTTAATAACAATCCCTTAAGCACCCTAGTTAAGATTATATATGTAATAGGATTATTGACAAAATTTTCTAAAATTGATTTATTCTCATATTTTCTTTTCTTCCAAATTTGTCGGTTTTCTAGAGTAATAGAACCGTCTGTGGAATCAACTAAATTCAACACAGTATTTCCAATTGTAGTTTTTCCACATCCACTTTCTCCGACTAGTCCTAAAGTTTCTCCTTTTAATATATCAAATGAGATTCCATCAACAGCTTTTACATGTCCAACAACATGTTTAAGAATCCCTCCATAAACAGGATAATATGTTTTCAGGTTTCTTACAGAAAGGATTACATCCTTTGTTGATTTTTTCTTTATCATATCTTTTTTATCATCAACTGTTTTCTTTGATTAGTAATTATACTTTTTCAGCAATTCTTTTTTTTTCTTCAGTCCATTCATACTTAGGTGAATCTTTATACTCAGGATTGAATAGATGACATGCCACAACATAATTTTTGCTAATTTCAGTAAATTCTGGATTAATTTTTTCACAAACTTGCAACCTATGATCACATCTTGGATGAAATCTACAGCCAGATGGCGGATATATTAAGTTTGGGACCATTCCCCTAATAACTTTTAACTTTGTATTCTTCTTTTTGATATCTGGAATAGCGCCAAGTAATCCGTGAGTGTAGGGATGACGTGGATTCTTGAATAAAGCAACAGCACTTCCATATTCTACAATATTCCCACTATACATAACTGCTACTCTGTTACACATTTCTGCAATGATGCCAAGATCGTGAGTGATTATCAAAATTGAAGTTCTAAATCGTTTTTTAAGGTCTTTCATTAAATCAAGAATTTGGGCTTGAATAGTTACATCTAGAGCTGTGGTTGGTTCATCAGCAATTAAAAGCAATGGATTGCATGAAAGTCCCATAGCAATCATTACACGTTGTCTCATACCACCACTTAATTCATGGGGATACCTTTTTAATATTTCTCTAGCGTCTGCAATTCCTACTTCCTTAAGTATATTAGTCGATTTATCTTCAAGGACATCTTTCAATGTAGGTATATGTCCTGTCTCATTTTTAAGTTCTTTAATTCTTGTTTTATAGTCTTCAATTTCATTTGTTGTTAAACGCTCCTTATGTTTAGTGTCTTTAAGTTTAACCTTCAATTCTTTATATTCTTGAATTTTTTTATTTCTTTCTAATTGGCGATTATCTAGAAGTTCTTTAAGTAATTCCCCTTGATGTAATAAAAAAACTTCAGATATCTGATCCCCTACTTTTAAAACAGGATTAAGGGAGTTTAAAGGATCTTGAAATATCATCGTTATTTCCTTACCACGATATTTCCTCATTTCTTTTTCGGTTAGTTCCAGCAGGTTAATTCCATTGAAATAAATACTACCATCTATTATTTTTCCGGGTGCTCTTACTAGCCGTAAGATCGATAGTGCTGTAACAGATTTACCACATCCAGTCTCGCCCACAAGTCCAAGTACTTCATCCCTGTATATATTAAACGAGACACCATCTACTGCCTTAACGATACCTTCTTCTGTGAAAAACTGGGTGTAAAGACCCTTTATTTCAAGTAGTACATTTGAATTATCTATTGAGGATACATCTAATTGATCTGTTGTGGAATCTTCCTTGATGTCGCTATTTTTAGCTATTGAGTTCATCTCTCTTTTTTTTTCCTTGTTATTTTAAAATTAAATTATAAGTTCTTCATTCTTGGATCTAAGGCATCTCTTAACCCATCACCAAGTAACATAAAGCCTAAAACCGTAAATAAGATCATTATTCCAGGCCAGAGCATTGCCCAAGGAGCATCATACATACGATCACTTGCGATTGATATGTCATTTCCCCATTCAATTAAATTAGTATTGCCAAACCCTAGAAAACTTATACCAGCCAAACTTAAAATTACACCTCCAATGTCAAATGTAAAAGCTATTATGATTGGCTGGATCCCATTCGGAAGTATGTGTTTAAACATAATTCTCCAGTTTCTTGCTCCAGCAACTTTAGCAGCTTGTATATAAGGAAGTTCTCGAGCCTGTAATACATTTCCCCTTATCAAACGAGAATATCCCGCAACACCTAAAATACCATAAGCTAACATGTAATATTGTATTTGGAGACCCCAAATTGAAATAAATACTAAAATAAGTACTATCCCTGGAAATGCTAAGAAAATATCCATAATCCTCATCAATACTGAATCTATCCATCCTCCATAATAAGCTGCAACTACACCAATTATTACACCAATCACCACAGCAAATAATAATGCTGGCAGCGCGATTATCAAAGAAGATCTTGCTCCCCATATCATTCTTCCTAAGATATCACGTGCACCCTTGGTTTGACCTAAAGGATGTGCAGGAGAAGGTGCACCCCATTGAGAACCGGTTGTCGGATAACCGGTTAACTCATCGAAGGTATAAACTGAAATCCATGGAGCAAAAACAGCAAGGGTTACCATAAGAAAGATAATAACTATTCCCAATATGGTCAAAAATGATTTCAATCGCCTAATAAATTTTCTTTTACTTACTCTCCTTTCATATTCAATTCTCCGGTGTTCTAAATCCTCTGATAAATATCCTGGAATAAAAAGAAATTTGATATGAGTTACTATCCAATATAAAATATTTAATAATGTGCTCTTTTTCTTCTTTTCTTTTACTTCATACTCCTCTTCAATAACTCGTTCCATCATTTTTATATTCACTAATTTCTTTATTTTGACTTCAATTAATATCTAATTCTTGGATCTAAGAATGCATATAGAATATCCATAAATAAGTTGATGATAACAAATACCAGTGCGATGAGAAATACAAGGGCATTTAACACATTAAAATCATATCTTATGATAGAATTAATTAAAAGTTCGCCCATTCCATGGAAACTAAAAGTAGTTTCTGTTAATATCGCACCCGATAATAAACCCCCAAAGCTTAATGCTATTACAGTTGTTGTTGGAATTAATGCATTCTTTAAAGCATGTTTCTTTATAACATCTGTTTCAATACATCCTTTTGCTCTTGCTGTCCTGATATAATCTAATTCCAAAACTTCCAGCATACTTGAACGGGTTTGTCTTGTAATTGACGCCAATGTTATAAATGATAAACAAGCTACGGGCAAGATAAGATGCATAAGAGTATCTGTAAATAGATAAATTTTACCAGATAACAGGGAGTCTATTAGTCTAAAACCAGTAATTTGTGGAGGATCAATGAAATAACCTGTTTTAAAATGAGTTGCTGGGAATAAATCAATTTGATATGTTAGAAAATACTGAAGTAAAGTCCCCATCCAAAATACCGGCATAGCAACACCTATTAAAGAAATTCCTCTTAGTATTGTATCTTTAGGTTTATTTCTATGTTTAGCTGAAATCACACCAGTTTTAATTCCGATAAATGAAGCAACAATAATTGAAAAAATCGATAATTCCATAGTTCTTGGGAATCGTTCCCAAATAAGCGACCAAACATCTTGCCCAGTTGAAATTCTAAATGAAACTCCCCAACGACCTGTAAATAAATCCCCCATATAGGCAAAATATTGCACTATTAAAGGTCGATCTAATCCAAGCCAATGTCTTATATTTAAATATTGCTCACGCGTAAAATTTTGTGGTAAAAAAGCGTAAGCTGGATCACCTGGCATAAATTTGGAGAGAATAAAAATTAATGTTAAAGTCCCAAATAATACAGGCAATAAAGTTATTAATCTTCTTAGTATATAATTGAGCATACTCATATATTTTACTTCACCTGTTTTTTTTTTTTATTTTTAATTTATTTAAACTGATTGACTTGGTTTTTTAAAATACTGAATATATTTCTGTTTAGCAAAAGCTCCGGTAATTGCAGCTAATAGATTTATACCAAATAACGATAAAATCGTTATATAGCTTTCAACCCTAGTAAAATATAATGGTATAATCATAATATTGAATTCAATGATAAAGAAATACCAAATCCAAGATTCAATAATTATCAAGGCTACTAGCCATATACTATTTCTAATACCATATTCATAGAAGGTTTCTTTAAAGACCATAATAAAAACTATGAAAAAAAGAATTATAACTGAAAAATAGGACAAGGAATTAAACATTACATTATGGAGAAATAAAATATTTTCTCCTATCGATTTTTCATAGATATTAGCAAGGTATCCAAAAAATAAAAAATGTATTAATAAAGTTGTTAAAATGAAATTGCCTTGTCTAGCGATTTCAATTTTTTTCATAATAGGGTTGTACTAATTCTTAATTTTTCAAAATATTAATTTTTATAATTTTTATAATTTTTATAATTTATTAATACTTTTTCATTATTTAACAATCATTTAAAATATTAGAGCAGTATTAAGCGTGAAAAAATCCAAATTTCTTTTTCTTATTAATTTAATATGTAATTTTTCTTAATAAAAAATATTCTTTTAATTTCTCAATCGGCTTAAACATCTGATTGTAATCTGGTACGACTAAATCAGGATCTATAAAATAATCTAATATGAGGAAGCTTGCGCATATCTAACTTATCACTGAAAAAATTAATAATCTTATCACATTTCTATCTTCCTATCATGCAGGTCTAAATCTCTTAAATTTACTTTTGAGTAAGGTTTTTAAAATTCTGTAATAATTTAAGTGAAGTCTTCAATAAAATTAGGAATTTCTGCGTTTATGAATTTTGATTTCTCATACCAATTTATTAAGAATTTATTATTTAATGCACGTAAAGCTATTTCTCTATATTTTTTTCATACATATTTAATAAGATTTTTAATTACATATAAAAAAAATTGATTTTAATCGATTCAGTAATCATATATATCAAATTAGTGATTTTATTTTGTGGAATCTGGAAATATGAATAATATAGCTTGACAATTTGTAATTTTATCTTTTCTCATAGTGATTGTTAAAATAGGAATTTCAAAATTATTGATTAGTAAAAAAATCAAAAAAAATATGAGGTTGCAAAGTCATCTCAGTCACGCTTTACAAACCTTCTAAGTGGCGATAAAATAGCGGAAAGTTGAAATAGATATATATTTTTATTTATAACCATGATATATAAAATAAATTCAGAAAAATACAAGACCGTGCGGATTAGTTATCTGAAAAAGTTAAAGTTAAAGTATCCCCTCTGTGAAAACGATATTAAGTATAATTATGCGAATAGAGGCAAAATTGTCCCCACTTTAAATGGTGATATTAATCAAGTCATGAATCTATATACGTATACAAACGAGTAGTGTGAGTTTCACTATAAGATGTTTAATCCAGCTTTAGGATTTGATTACAATGCCCGACAATATGGAGCAATCGTTTTTAGATTGATTGTTGACGAATTTTTAATTTACGACTTAAAAGTTGAGAAGATATACAAGCGTTAAATCAAGAGATATCAATTGAACATCTCTCCGGATACTGTAAGTCGCATCTGTGACGACATCTTGAAGTTAAAATCCTTTAAAATAGATGAAAAAAAGGTAGAAATAATACGCGTTCAAGGATATATTTTACTCGGTTTTGACGGATAAGACCCATAATGTAATGTTCCTGCGCTTTGGAACTTTATGAACTTAATTTCTAACCGGGTTCTCACCACTCGTAAGTTTGGATCGCTTGATTACAAGATCCTTTATCGTAATATTGAAGAAATTTTTAAGTTTTATGGCGTGAAAATTATTGGTTGGGTAAGCGATAAACAAAATGCGATTACAAAATGGCATGACACGTTTTATCAGGACATCCCTCATCAACATTGCCAATATCATTTTTTAAAAAATAAGTGGAACTATTTAGCATCTTTAGAATGTAACATTTACATGTCGTTAAAGAAAACGATTGGAGGCTTGTACATTCACATAGCATCCAAGAATACCATCATTTATTTCGAAAATGTGGGTAAAGTGACCATAAGGGAGGTATTTAAAAATACAGACAAGGATCTCCAAGTTATGATAAAACTACGCAATAAAGTCTTAAAAAAATTACGTGGCGCCCGGCTTTACGAAAAATTGACAGAGTACGTGAATAAAATAGATGATGTGTTAAAAGATTTGGACCCATATTTTCAATTTACCAAGATCTTGAATAGGAAAGCGTCAACCCTGAAAGGCGCGTTAAATGATGTTAAACGTTATTACGACGATGTTTGCGAGTTAAACCTTTACTTTCCAGCAAATCAGGCAAATATTCGGGGAAAATAAATCCTCTAAAGAAGAAAAGGAGGATAGTCTCGGATTAAGATACGATTTGATCCTTGCAAAAGCTAAGAAGAGAGCCCCTTAATTAAATGAAGAAGATTTAAGGGCAATTTTACCCGATAAAAAGAGATCCACGGCGGACATTTTAGGCGAATGGTATCATTTATGGGAATCTTATCGTAATGGTCTTTTTGAATATTATAGTTTTCTGGAACTATTCAAGACAAACTTGGTGCTCGAACAAAGCTTTAACAAGGAAAAATAAGCCATTTTTAGTAGAGTGGCTTAGGGAAACATCAGTCACGTGGTTGCGACTCGGGGCGAGAATTTTTTACAAATAAAACACTGCACAATTGAAGAGTTAAAGTCAGACATCGTGGAACAATATTCGGAAGAAATTGTGAGGTAATTAAGGGTCGAATTAAGAGCAAATATTAAAGAATAGACTGCAAAGTGGCGTATGAGGAGTCGTCATTATGAAGGGTTAAAGATGGATACAAGTAAATACTATCGAAATATTGCAACTATAAAAGCCGGAAGGCATTATTGTCGGGTAAGATGCCTTTGCAACCCCATAAAAAAAAACTAAAAATCATTTTTGAAACTTTTCAATTTTAAGGGTGGATTTGGTCACATTATTAACTTGATGAAAATTATGTAAAAATTAAAAAAAAAAAAATTCGAATTTTAGGTTTTTTTATTATCAAATCTGGCTGATTTATTAAGCAAAGTATACTGGAAGCCACCAAGTTTTTCCAAGAGCATTAGAAGGATATCCTACGACCTCATTTTTCCAGGCATCATAATTTAAACCTGTAGTAAGGGTCATACCTGGGTAATCTCTTTCAACCATTAATCTTTGAACCTCATCGTAAATCTGTTTTCTTTTTACTAGATCAGTCTCAGTCACACCTTCGTACATTAATGTCATGACATCAGGTGCATTGTAGTTACCACCATTAATTGCGGATTCATTACCCCATATTGCAGTTAAATAGTTTTCTGGGTCCTGATAATCTGGAGCCCATCCTAACATGTACATATCCATATCGTCTCTATTGTTAACTACCATACCGATCAGATCGCCCCACGCCATAGCGTTAACCTCCAGATCAACTCCAATATATTTCAGATCAGCGGCTAATCTATCACCGGTATCGTGTCTTAGATCATTTCCTAAGTTCCACGAATAGTTATAGCTAGCGAGAGGAGTGGAAGCTGCAAGAGTTGTCCAAGCGGAATCTGGACTAGCAGCTGTTATACTAGCCGCGGTGAGAATTGGTCCATAAGTAATGTCAGCAAGGAGTATTGCTCTTGCTGCTGTACGGTCGAATGTAGGGTAATCCAATGTATAGTTAGCATATGAAATACCCATCGGAATATAGGTTGGGAGCCTAACAGCTACCCTATCATAAACCACCTTTATTATATATGAATAATTCAAAGCATATGCTATAGCTTTTCTCATTCCCACAGAAATATGATCGACATTGAATGTAACCCAAGAAGTGGTAAGTGTACCTCCTGCGTAATTAAGTTCTATATTAACATCGGCGTCATGTTGATCAAGAAAGGCTGGGTCCATTGCAGTTAAAATATCAATATCACCAGATAATAATGCTTGATTTAGAGTTGAAAGACTCGAATAGACGACAACTGTTACAGAATCAAGTTGAGGTCTTCCTCCCCAATATTCTTCATTGGCAGCGAGTTTTATTTCGACACCTGCTTTAAAGGAAACATACCTAAATGGTCCAGTACCTACTAAATCCTGAGTGAGTTGTATATAGTCGTCATCGGGTGTTGAAGTAGGTGACAATATACCTGAGCCTGTGAAAGCTAGAATAGATAACCATGCTGCTCTTGGTTGATTTAGGATAAATTTAATGGTATTAGCATTGACAACTACAGTTTGGTTAATAATTGGTGTTTCATCTGGATTCATATATATGGCCCCCCATAGTTGAGTCGGGGTCGGGATTCCAGAATCTAAAGCTGCCGGTAGTGATACGTTAAATGGTGCTGGTAAATCTGAATTACCAGAATAATTCCAGAACCACGCTAATCTATCGAAACTCCATTTAACAGCGGTGGCATTCATTGTGGTGTTATCATGGAACAGGACACCTGTTCTGAGTGTAATGGTATATTCTAATCCATTAACTGAGATTGCTGGCATAGCTGATGCTAACCACGGAATGGCATTATAAGCTGGATCTGAGAGATTAAACCTATAAAGGGTTTCAACAACTTGATCGATTATACTACTTGAAGCGGTATCATAAGCATATACCGGATCAAGATGTACAATATCTCCTTGGAAGGTTCCATAAACCAAATCTTGACCTTTTGGTGGTGCGACAACTTCAAGTATACCTACTTGAACAGCCAGTATAATATTTCCAACACCAGAGACTGCAAGGACAACTGCTAAGAGTATTATTGCTAAATTTTTCTTTTCCATATTATAATCACTTTTATTTTTTTTTTGTTTTCCTTAAATGTTTGTTAAATATTTTTTTAACTTTAAGAAATATAAGTTTTATCATTTTTTATCGATCATTATTAAATATTGCATAGAATCATATTTTAAGTGAAATTGTATATACCCGTTAGCCATATTAATTTCAATATATACTAATATTCTATAATATTTCTTGATATAATAGAAGATTTATCAAATCATTATAAATTGGAAAAATGAGATTTTAAGACCGATTAATTTTTCTGACCCCCCATTTTTGGATCACTTTCATTAAAATAAGAGGCCATCTTTCTAAACGATAAAAAATTTTATAAAGAGAATAACTAAGTAAATAAAAAAATTATTTAAAATGGGAAAAATAAAATTACTTATTATTTACCATGAAAAATAAAAAAATATTACTTTATTAAACTTATTGAAAAATATGAGAATAACAGAGAAAGGATGGGGGATAATCTACTTATTTTCAGGCATTTTTGTTATTACTATATCTATTTGGAAGTTTCCTATTACTTATGAAAAAAATCGTCTTGTTTTATTTAGGTCATATACTATCTTAATATTTATTCTTGAACTAATCTTTAGTGGTATTTTTATTGGATTAAGTACAAGAAGTTTTAAATATGCAAGAAAAGGTTTAGATGGGGAAGAATCAACTAGTAAATTATCTAAAATTGTTGTTTTGCTTTCAAATATTTATCAAGTATATATGATATTGGAAACTATAGACTATATTCTATATTGGTAATTCGCAATAATAGAATTTATAACTGATTGATTAATCAGATTTATGTATTACATACTACTTTCGCTTTATTTAAAACAATATTTTCTCTTCCATTGTTTATTATTGGGACAAATACGATTTAGACTGGTGCTAAATCAAATGGTAGTAATAAGCCTTTATCAACTCCTAAAAAAATACATTGATTTTAATGAAAATGATTAATTATAACATAATCTTTATAAATTTACAATGAATTTATGTAAAAAAAAGAAAAATAATTAATTAATTGATGTTTGATAATTCAAATCAATTAAAAGTTGATGACAAACCAGTCTTAAAGCATATAGAACTTTTAGCATTTGATCGTTCAGCTAGTAGTGTTGGGGAAACTAAAGCTATAAATTATATACAAGAAGAATTGAGGATTAATAAAATTAATTCCGTTAGCGAATATTTTTCATGGAACTCCCCCATTAGATTATTAATGAAGACATTTTATTTGATTATCATTGGTTATTTACTTATGTTACGTTTAGTTTTAATTATTGTACTATTTTATTTTATTAAATATTTATTTAATAAAACACGAAGTATTTCGTTTGTAGAAAAAGAACATTCTAAGAATTTAGTTTCTACAATAAAAGCTATTAATAGTGCTAATTATAGTCCTGTTATAATTTTTTCAGCTCATTACGACTCTATTTCATCAAGAATACCTTACAAAATACAAGAAGTTTTATTATGGATAATTAGAATTGTAATTTTGCCTTATATTTCCTTAATTATATTTCTTTCAATTTGGATACCTCTAAATCTTCTTTCAATCACTCAATTTAATACCATTTTAGTTTATTTGATAACTATAGTTTCATTATTAGGGATAAGTGTGATGGTTCCTTTTCTTCTTTTCGTGTTCACTTCCAGTAAATCAACTGGTTCTATTGATAATGCCAGTGGCGTGGCTTTATTAATTGAATTAGCAAAAATTATAAAAGAAAATCCTCTAAAGAATCATGACGTTATATTTTTATGGTGTGGATCAGAAGAATGGGGATTAAAAGGATCAAAATATTACTGTAAAAGACATTTAAAAGAATTAACACAAAATTATAATCTCGATAAATCTATTAATATCAATATTGATATGGTTGGAACCTACATAGGACTTTTAAATAATGCGGGTTTTCTAAGAAAAAAATGTATTAATAAAGACTTAAACAACTTATTTAAATCATCAGCAGAAAAACTAAATATACCATTAACCCTGGAAAATAAAATCATAAAGCCAAAGAGCGATTACAAATCATTTCACTCATTTTTAAACAAGTCGAAATCTAAGTTTCAAGTTAGCTGTTTCCACTCAGATAAAGATTCTATGTTTATCCATTCTTACCAAGATACTCCTGATAATTGTTCTGATGTAGTTTTAAATGGATGTTTAAATATTGTTTACACAACAATTTTAAATCTAGATGTTCAATTAATAACAGCCAAAAAAGAACAATAATTAGGTTGAAAATTGACTATAATTTTATTTTTTATTAAAATCTTTAAAAAATTTTCTGCAGATTATTTATCATTCAAAATCTATTTGTAAGAATGTTAAAAGAATCTTAATAGAATAAATACTTTCTAAAAATAATTTATATATGAGAATATCTATTTGAATAGTATTTACAATTCTACAAATTTAAAAATTGAATTAAAGTATCAAAATAGAACGAGATAAAGAGAATTGCAAGGATCAAGAATGCTGCGATTATCATGCCTATGTCTATGAAAGCTTTTTCTGTATTACGAGCGATCTCTGGCTTAGCTGAAGTCAGGTACATAAATCTCATAATTATATAGAGTGAAATTGGTATCGTAAGGATGGCAATATTTTCATTAAAGCTAGCACTTCCAGGTATAAACAAATTAAATTTAAATATGAGATAAAGAGAGTAAGTCATAAAGAGTGAGCCTGCAGTCATTACTTGAAATTGATCTAATAATTTTTGAGAATATTGATCATAAACTTTTTTATGTTCGATAGCTTTTTCTTTTCCTAGTAACATTAAATCTCCTTTTCTTTTAGCAATGCTTAAAAATAAGGCTATCTCAAAAATAGCCAAATATAACCACGCAGAAACATATTCTTCAATAATTGCGCACCCCGCTAGTGTTCTCCATAAATATCCCGTGGATAATATAAGTATATCTATAAAAGCATAATTTTTAAGGAGATGGTTATATAATTGACCTGAGGCAATCATGAATATTATCATTAACATAAAACCAATATTTTGAATAATAAAAATCAAACTCATTGTTATAATAAAAACTAATACGATTAACAAAAAAACTGCGGATGAAACCTGAAGTTCACCAGAAGCTAGAGGTTTTTTTGTCATCTTTTCGGAATGCATTTTATCGTTTTCAATGTCTCGGATATCATTAATAATGTAGTTAAATGAGGAAGCACAACACAGTAAAATAAAACCGATTATCAACTTAAAATAAAGGGAAGTATCAAACAATCTTACACTGAAAAAAATGCCTATAAAAATCATTACATTTTTATAATACTGCCGGAATCGTAAAAGGCGAATGATATTTCGAATTCTACTTGCCATAGTTAAAAATTTGAAAGAATCATTAATAATAAACTTTTTTAAGTCATGATTATTCTTTCTGGTTTGAATTTTTTTAATATCCTATATCCTAGCCGACTAGTCAAGCTTGTTGATGATTTTAATTGTATTACAGCACTTTTATATTCAAAGTAAATCACTTCTAATTTTTTAAATGGAATTTTCTTTTGTTTATCAAATATATTCTTAATTAAAATGTTATCATCTTCATTTTTGTTGTCTATAGTTATCTTTTTCTTATTATTAAGGAAATCTACCTCAATTTTCTGGATATAACCAATTTCTAAATTATTAACAGGTTTCTTAAGATATATATAAGATTGAAGCTGCTTTCTATACAACCATTCAATAATATTAACTTCAGATTCTCTAAAACGATGACTTCTGCTAATAGATAAATAGATTTTTCTAGGTCGAATAATCAAATCGTTAAATGAAAAAATAATTGATTTCTTATCTGAATTCATGGTGTCAGATAATTCAATTTGAAAATCTTCTAATTTATTAGCAGGAATAATATTTAAGCATTTGAAGATTCTTAAAGTGCCTTTTTTTTTTAGGAAAATGTCATTATTTTTCAAATTTAAAATTTGAGCAAATGAGTTTGGTAATTTTTTTTTTGAAATTGGCTTTTGAATTTCATTTTTATCATTATCTACAAAAATATAGGTTCCTTTCTTTTTGTTTTTAGCAAGAGTAATATTTGTTAAAGTTAAGGGTAGTTTATTGCGAAGGAAATATTTTTCATTCAAATCATATTGAGTACGAGAATATTTTGATGAATCTAAGAGGTTTTTTTGATTAGTTTCTAAATTTGTTATAACATAATGTATAGGATCAGTAATATCATCATTGAACTGAATATCAATTAATTTACCAAGAATTAATTCATCTGTAATTAGATTCCTAAAAATATAATCTTTTTGAATATCAAATTCGTATAATTCCCTTCTTTTAAGCTTTTCCATCAATGAAGAAATATCATTAATCTTAAAGAAATCTTTAAATTTTTCATTTGCAATTGTTTTAAATTCCTGTCGAGCAGTTTCAAATTTTTTAGCATATTTTTTCTGTTTAGAATTTTTTAAACAAATAAATGGAAGGATAGCTTCTTTGTTGGGTTTCAATTCATTACTTAATAATGCCGCAATTCTATGATAACTTGGAGGATGGGAATTAATTAAATTAGATAATAGGGATGCTTTTGATGGTTTTATCATTGAGCGATGCAAATAAATCGCAGTGCTCATATAATCTAAAAGTTGATTGTCTCGTGTAATTTTCTCTTCACATAATAACATTGTATTAAATCCAATTTCTCGACCAGTTGCATAGAAGCTTTCTAAATTGTAAAGTGCTTTAACAAGCTCTTTTGCATAACCCGCTTTTTTTGCTTTTAGATCTGCTCTTCCTTCTAAAATTCTTACAAATATAAAGAGGATTATATAAATTCCGATGTTCAAAAAAATGAAAACGATCATAGGCATTTGTGGGGGGGGATCTCGAAATGTATAATCATAAAATGTAGCAGGTATTCCAAGAAACATTCTCACAATTAAATCAAGAGAAGTAATTACTGTTAAAATGAGAGTGTGTTTTCCTTTAGTGTGAGCTAGTTCATGCGCTAAAATACCTTTTAATTCATCTTCCGGGATTTCGTTTAGGTTCTCTGCAATAATTGCAATTCTTTTATCGATTAGTGATCCATAAGCCATAGCATTTAAGATAGGATAATTTCCAAAACCCACTTTTACCTTACTTTTTATTCCAATGTCATTTTTTATTTTTTCAACCAATTTCAATAAATCTTCATCTTTTACTCTCTTTATTCCCAACAACTTGTCTAAAAGAAAACCTGAAATAAAATAAATTATCCAGTTGATGAGAATAAAAATAAAATAGATGTTCATAAAAAAATCAAGAATAGTAAAGCCCTCAGATCCAATCCTCTTATCAACAATAAACGTTAAAGGAGTATATTGATTAATAAAAACAACCGCTAACCATGCTATAATATAAAGAAACAAAGTTAGGTATTCAGGACTCATGAAGCGCCACACAACTATATATTTTCTTCCAAATAATATAAAACCCATGATGAGGATAATCCAAAAAGAAAATGCAAAACTCGTGTTTAAAAAAATTGGATTATCTAAATAAAGTGACAATAATCCTGCAATAAAAATAATATTATATGTAACAAGTGAAATTATTAAAATCTTATTTAGGATGGGATAATCCTTCAATTCAAAAATTCCAATCCATAAATAAATCGAAAAAGCTCCCATTATAGATGTTAAGAAGTCTTTTGAAAAGAAGAAGATTAGAAAGAAAAAAAAACCAATAGCTATTAAATCACTCATTTCACTTCTCTTACCATTTCTTACCCATTGAAAAAATTCTTCAATGGTTAAAAAGTAGAGAAATATTGTGAGTAGAAATGTCCAGTCTAATAGAAGTGATAACCAATTAAAGTGGAAGAAGACTATGTTAGATAATAAAAAAAGCCCTATAGAAAATATTACATATACAACGAAGAGAAAATATCTTTTATTTTTATTCAACTTTTTTACCTTTATATCAATGTAACAATCGTTTTTTTTCGTAAATATATCAAATTAGATTAATTTTTTTGTTATATTAGTTATTTATAAAATAATCTTAAAAATTCAATTGTTATAGTTCTTATGAACTTTTTTTCATCTTATTTATTTGCATCCAAAAATACTTGATTGTAATCAAATACCATATTAATAAGACGGGGATTACCAATAGTAAAGAAATTATTAAATTAACCTGGATTTCTACAAATTTTAGGTCAATATCCTCAAAAGGAAGCGGCATAATAAAAATTTCAATCAATATTAAGAGAAACATCATAGTTATTAAGAGAATTACCATTAGCATAACTACTCCTCTTATCCTAGGAAATTTATATAGAATTAACATAGTAGGAATTAATAATATGAGAAATATTAGTATTAAACCATAAAATTCAATATTCCCAGATGTAAATTGCATTATTAGGATAGAAATGATTGAAAAAAAACCACATATAATTGAAATTGCATAAAAGTTTTTAACCAATTCTGGTTCTCTTAAAGGTCCTTTTGCTAGTATTAATCGGGGTAGAGTTAAAACTGCGTCTTTATGATCTGAAGCTCGGATTTGATCGTTTTCAAGGAGAATAATATCATCTCTACTTCCTCTAATATCACCGCTTTCGATAAATCCCCGTACAGAATAAATTACATAAAAGCTATTAAAGATGTGAATTAACATTGCGCAAAATGCTGCAATTTCTAATGAACCAAATAACATTATACCTGCAACCATTGCCCCCATACTTAAAGTACCTATATCTCCTGGAAAAATTTTGGCGGGAAATTTATTGTATATAAAAAAAGGGATTAATATTGCTATAACAGGAACAGTAAAAATTATAGCCTCAGCAGAGTTCCAAATAATTCCACATATAAAGAGAAAGAAAACAGCTATCAAACAAGTTCCAGAGCCTTCACCATTGTATCCTTCCAACATATTCACGGTATTTGTAAAAACTGCGATTATTATTGGCACTAGAAATGGATATATAATAGTTAATCTAGTTTTATCTAAAAAGGGAATTGTTGGAGATGATATATTAATAAAACCTACAAGATTCGCAAAAAAAAATACACTACCTGTAAATATTGAAAGTAATATTTTGTACCGAGAACGAAGTCTTATTCTATCGTCAATATATCCTATAACTCCCGCCAATATTACTGTTAATAAAAAAATTAAGATTTCATTTGAAAACGAAGGGAAAAATAGAGTTAAAAAAATGCAAGATACCGTAAAACCGATCACAATACCTAAACCTCCAGATTCGGCAACTTTAGGTTTACTGTTTTTATGGATATCAATCCCAACATGGCCTTTTCTTGTCATGTGTTTTATTATATAAGGGATTGTAAAATAAGTAAATAAAAAACCAATGATAAAAACAATTATTAACAGTATTACTTCAAAATAAGTCCAATTTAAATCAGATAGATAATTCATTGTCTAATAGCTTTTTTTATAAAAACTCATATTAATAAAGAGAGTTCCTAAAATAAAGAATTTAATGTATAATAATTTTTTATTTTTTTTAATTTTAGAAAAAATAAATAGCCCGGCACGGACTCGAACCGTGTTCGCTATACCCCTCGCAAAGAGATGTATTGTCGCGGGGTTCAAAGCCCCAAATGCTTGGCCATTAAGCTTAATACGAATATCTGTATTAATCTACACCACCGGGCTAAGAAATTATTCAAGCAAATTTAAATATTAAATGGCTTTAGATCCTGACTAAAAAATTCTTCATCTAATAAATTTTTATTGTTTTTAAGAAAAGCTGTTTCTATTTTTTCATCTCGATATTTATCTGGGAGCATCTGTGGAATAGTTTCAACTATAGGATACCATCTTTTGCATTTACTACAAAATAAAATTCCTGATTCTATTTCAATTTCTAATTTAAACTTATTTACTAGGTATAATTCGGGGATTATTTGATCAAAATGATTAGGTTCAGGATTTTTATAATATCTAATGATTTTTTCTTTAACATCATGTTTTATGGGATTTAAACAATCTTTACTCAAGTTAGTTTCGGTTTTATCATATATATATTCTAATTCTTTAATGCTTGAAAGAATTAGATTAAGATATATTTCTATCTTTTGTTTTTCGATAACTATATTATCTTTATAGAAATACTTGTCATCATCATAATATATGTTAATAACTCCTTCACTCTTAATAAAAGCGATATCCCTATTTTTATATTTAATCACAAAAGATTGTATATCCTCTGAACTAGTTTCAAGAGTAAAAATGTATAATTCTAAAGGGAAGAATTTATCAATTGGACACGCTAATATATCAAATAACCATGGTTTCATGATTTTATGCACGTGAATAAAATATTTTATAAGAGATAACTTCTTAGTTGCTGGAGCAATTTATCGATAGTTCTATCAATTTTTCTCCTTCTTTTTTTAAAATCATCTGATAATTTTTGGTAGGCCGCTCTTGATGGCAATCTACCCCTTTTATATCTAGTCTCTAAAAGTTTTATACTATCCTTGACACTTATCCTCTCAGCGTCAAGAACATCTAATCTTTTTATAATCTTTTCAAATGTTTCTCCCGCATCTATTAATATTTTTTTAAATGGATTTATTTCTTTTTGGATTTTATCTATTTTTGAAGAATTTTTCTCTAAAATATTTTTATAGGTTTTTTTTGCAATTTTTTTACGTTTAGTATCATCTTCGGATTGCCTAATTTCTAAAGTTAAAGCATTTTTTTCTTCATTTAATGACACAAATTCTCTAATTTCATTCACAGGGATATATTGTCGAGTTAATAATGTCGGCTCAACTTCCTTCTTTCTACTTTTTGTAATAAAAACATAAATAATAGTCATTAGAAGGATCAATAAAATGAAAATAATCGGCCTTAATAATAAATTAAAAATATCAACTGTAAAAGTAATTTGTATTGTTTTTCTTTCTAAGGGCGTTACAAAATCAGATTTATATGTTAAAAATGTAGCTCCTTCAGATTTAAATATAGATTCGGGAGCTTCATTAATTGATTCAATGCTATAACATCCATCTATTTTTATTTTAATTGTCTGATCTCTTCCTAAGTATTTAAAGGTAGTTGATAATAAATCAATCTTAATTGATTGCTGAAACCAATTTATCGAAACATAATGTTCAAATGGCAAGTAATATTCAATTTTAAAAGTGAATGTTGTATTTGGCTTCAATCTCACCCGATTTGTTAACAATTGAATTTCAACATTTTTGTAATTCCCTGAATTTTCATATGTGACACCCAAAATTTCACCTAATTGATCATAAATATACATATTCTTAGCAAACTGAGGGATTTTGAATGAAAATGAATAAAAGTCTATTAAACCCAAATTTTCTAACGAGAATTCTTCTCTTACTCTTATAATTCCCCATGGTGAAAGAAATATTTCGCGGTTTATTTCTTTCATCTCTGCTTTTGTATTAGTGTCATCATAATAGTTTATTCTATCTACCTTTTTATCACCTAAATTTCCCAAGAATGGAGTTATAAAATCAGATCCAATTTCATCCTTAATAAAGTCGTAAGCATAAGAGACTCTATCAATCTCGGGAATAACTAAACCCCAATCTGCATGTATTTCTGTCGCCTCTTCAGGACACCAAACAAGCGCGGTTATTTCACCCTCTAACTTATAGGGTAAAAGTGGAAAAACGATCAAAGAAATATTTATAAATTGATTCCCTGATATGCCATATGACATGATGTTTTTATATATATGATTAAATTTGATGGTTCTTGATTGATATGGTAATAGTGGGGAATTAAAATATACTATTATCATTTCATATTCAATCATTATCAAATTGGAACGTTCAGCAAACAAATTGTTTTGGTTTATTCCTGTGGCTTCAAATAAAACTAAATCATCAGATAAATTAACTGGAATTCCAATAAGAATTGAGGAAATTGGATCGTTGTTTAAATTTTTAACTTCTAATAAATCTTCAAAATATATTAAACCATAACCGCTTATATTAACTTCTCTATTAACTTTTGTAATTATTATATTTTCTATTCCTTCCAAACTAGTGGAAACTTCTATGCTTTCGTTGATATTATTATAATCTGTGTAATGTACTTCTGAATCATTTGCTATATATGAGACTATCACTATAAATAATAGAAAACTTGTTAAAAACAATAATAATTTTTCTTTTTTTACCATAACTCGATCTTTCCTTTCTTAAATTATATATAAATAATTAAAACAAAATAAAAAAAGTTATCAAATTTTTTTTTTATGATTCAAAATAAAATTTTATATGTTTTTGGATATTTATTAAATACATAATTTGTATGTCTTATCATCTTTGATTTATTACGATGTCAACTCGTGGAACTCAATCAAGACGTAAAAAAAGAAGGAGTGGATCTTCTCCAATGCCAATGGGAGGCGCAGGTTTGATGAGATTCTTTCAGGATAGCTCTATTGGAATTAAAGTTGGTCCAATAAGTACTGTTCTCTTAGCATTATCATTAATAATAATAGTTATATTAGCACATCTGGGGATTTTTAATTGGCTTTTTACTCCTGGTGGAGGATAACCTTTGTTCATTTCTTCAATTTAATCTAATTATATCTTTTAATTTAGAACATATGGAAATTTCAGAGTTTCAAAACCTAATTAAAGAAATTTATTTTCACCGAGATAAAGAAAGAGAGGTCAATTCTACTTTTATATGGCTGATAGAAGAAGTAGGAGAATTAGCACGAATACTCCGGAACAGTAAAATTGAAAAAACTAAGGCTAAAGAAGAATTAGCTGATATTATTGCTTGGACATGCTCATTAGCAAACCTTTTAGATATTGATTTAGAAAATGCTTTATTAAAAAAATATCCTAAAAAGTGTATTAAGTGTGAATCTAATCCTTGCAAATGTTATTAGTAAATGCTAGATCAATTTTTGAGTTTTAAGTTTACCGAAAATCCTTTAAATTGTCAAAATTTCTAAAAATTATTGTCAAATACATTGTAAGATTAATAAGTATTATTTTTTATTTTTGAATTTACTATGAGCCTTTTAGGTAAAAAAATCTGGATCGATATTGAACAACCAAAAACAGCTGTAATGTTTCAATCATTAATCAATAAGTTTGAAAATGAGAAGTGTGAACTTCTGATAACTGCTAGAGATTACGACTCTACATTTAAAATTCTTGATGATTCTCTGGTAAACTACAGAAGAATTGGTAGACATGGTGGAGAAAAATTGGAAGATAAATTAGATACTTATATACAACGTTTGAAGCACCTTTTTCCTCTAATTAAAAAATTTTCACCAGACTATTTTGTTACTTTTTTATCGGTTGAGGGTACGAGAATCGCATATGGATTAAAAATTCCTTCTATCGGAATTAATGACGAACCACGGAATAAACCCGTTTGTAAATTAATTCATCCCTTCATCGAAAATATAATAACCCCAGATTGTATCCCTAAAAAATGGTATATAGATCTTTATGCTGATCCGGAAAAAATTATAAGATATAACGGACTTGATGAAATTGCTTGGCTTTCTGAATATTCTCCAAATGTAGACTTTCTTAAAAAATTTAATATAAAAAAGGGAGAATTCATATTAATGAGAACCGAACCTACAAATGCTTGTTATCTTATTGACAAACTTGAACCATATGAAACAAAGATTATTACCTTTTTTCCTTCTATTTTTAGAGAATTCCCAAATTATACATATTATCTACTTGTAAGGTCAAGTTTACAAAAACAATACATTATGAAAAAACTAAAAGCATATAGCAAAGAAGAAAATGTAATAATTACTCAATATTTACCTAATCTCGTAGATTTTTGTTTTTTTGGAGCCTTAATAATAAGTGGAGGAGGAACTATCGTTCGAGAATCGAGTTTATTAGGTGTCCCTAGTATAGAGTTCTTTCCAGGTGATTCAGCCCCTCAAGAAAAATTCCTAATAGAAAATGGATTTCCAATTGAACATATAAAAGATCCAAACCAATTAATCAGAAGAACTTTAGAAATCCTTCACAAAGGACCCTCATCAGATAGATTTAAGATTAAACCATTTAAGGAAAAAATTAGTAACTTTGAAAATCCAAATAATATATGTTTCAACCACGTCAAAAATAAATTAAAGGATATTTAACTTATTTCGCATTCCTTTTACTTAACTATGTAATGACATCTCGTTATTTATAAATTTTTGATAAACTGCTTCAAGTTTTTTCCCTACTGAATTCCAAGTATATCTCTTCACAAAATTTTGAGCTTTTGTTATTAAACTTCTTCTTTGAGATTCATTTTTGAGTAAATTAACAATTTCTTTAGCTAATAATTTTGGACTCCTTGGAGGTACAAAAATAGCATTATCTTTCAATACTTCTTTATAAGCATTTAATGAAGAACAGATAACTGGAGCTCCACACGCAATTGCTTCTATTGGCGTTAGTCCAAAACCCTCAGATGCATAAGAATAAGTGATAAAAATATTACCCATTGAGTAGTAGATGGGAATTTCTTTATCTGAAACAAAACCTACAAAAAGAATATCATTAAATTTTCGTTTCCAATCTTGATAAATCTTCTCCATATAAAAGTCTGGTTTACCTCCTATAACTAACGTAAGATCATGAATTTCTTTTTTTGCTTCCATATAAGCTCTTATTACATCATCCACACCTTTATATTTTGCTATACGTCCAATGTAGAGAATAACAGGACCATTAATATGTAATTCCTCTTTTAGTTTTTGAGCTTTTTTGGGAAAAGGGTTGAATTTCTCTTCGATTGCTGAATACAAGTTGAATATATTATTAAGATCGACTTTCGGTATGTAATGATTAATCTCTTTCCTAATAAAATCAGAACAAGTAGTAATGAATTTTGATTTTTCAGCAACAAATTTAATTAAAAATTTTTCAATTGGTATTTTTGTAAAGGGTGTCTCAAACGGGCCTAAATCATGAATTGTTGAAATAAATCGTTTATGATTAGCTAATATAATTGGTAACGCTCCTTTAGGACTATTTCCATGTATAATATCAAATTTATGTTTTTTTAAGTATTTTATAGCGTGTAAGTTAAATTGAGGAAACCAAAAAAAGCGGCGTCTTATTATATCTATTTGGAAAATATTAGAATCTAAAATCTCAAAATTCCATTTGCCAGTAATTAGTTTTACATTATGCCCTTGATTTTTTAAATATTCAAATATTCCTTTAAAAAATTTCGCTGCTCCATCTTGAGTATCAGGAGCAAAAGTTAAAGAGACTAAACATATATTAAGCTTTTGCATTAATGTACCTTTTAAACATTCACAATGAAATTTACGATATGATTTAAGTTAATTGTTCAAATCCTTTTTCAGTTACTATGATTGTTTCTTCTATTTGGGCAACTTTAACCCCTTTTTTTTCTGCTAAAACATAGTGAGCCTGGAGTTTTCCTTGTTGAACTAATTCATGGAGTCCAAAAGCGATACCGAATCTAAATTCATTTGCTAACCATCTCTCGGCAAAAGGGAGGGTATTATATTTTTTTTTAATAAAGCCAAGAAGTTGCTTGGAAGTTTTTCTTCGTAAAGGCACTCTCCCGATATATGGATTTAATTCATAAATATATGTATTATTTGTATTGTGAACTGACCCTACTCCAGTACTAGCAAAAATTTCAATTGAAAAAACTTCTCCTTCTTCCATGATATCTCCACCCTGAGAACCTAATTCAGGAAGCTGTTTCTTCCCATGAACAGTCCATCTTTCAATCTGGTGTCCTCCTAGTTCTTTTATTGGATTATACTTAAACCCTTTTATAATCTCCTCTATTTTTTTTCCAATTTCACGTGTATTAGTTTTTGGTTTAACCATTAATTTCGCTGCATCATAGGCAACTTCAGTACTTTGTATAATGTTTTCAAGTAATTCTTCCTCACTAAAACTAACTGTGAAAGCCGTATCAACTATATATCCCTCAACGTGGACACCTAGATCAATTTTAACTAAATCTCCTTCATTTATTTCTAATTCATCATCTTTTTTTGGAGAGGTGTAATGTGCTGCAATGTTATTGATACATAAATTGACGGGGAATGCACATAAACCCTCAAGTTCTTCTATTTTCGCTTCAGTGTTTGTAATGATATCTAAGGCCTTTTCTCCCACTTTTATCTGTGGTTTAATATACTTCTTTACTTCTTGAGCTATTTTTCCTGCTTTTTGGAGGGATTCAATTTTAAGATTTTCCTCTTCTTCTTTATCTAAGTCTTCTTTACTTTTTCCTTCCCTAGTTCCATTTTTTATATTTTCTTTCTCATTCATTACAATAACTAATGTAGATTTTGATAAAAATATTTTTTAAACGAGTATTAACTTTAATAATAAAATTATTTATAAAAATAGATCAAAAATAAAAGTAAAAACAATATTATAATATTATTATCTTTATTAGATCATTAACGTACTTTTCGTTTAAGTTGATTAACCCTTGAGTGAAAATATCGCTGAACTAACTGATTTGTTGAGAAGAATGGAAGCGGTAAATTCTGATATTCAAGGGAGTTCTATTGTAAGCGTTCAAGGACTTCCAATTTGTTCTGTTCTTGCTAGAGATATTAATGATGGAATAGTTTCGGCAATGTCCGCGGCTATATTGAGTGTTTCTGAACGAGCTGTTGAAGAACTTGCTCGTGGGGACTTAAAACGAATTTTAATTGAGGGCGTTGAGGGCATCATAATCCTTTCTAAAGCAGGTCGGAATGCTATATTGTGCACTCTTGCTAAGAGTGATTCATCACTTGGAATGGTTTTTTTGAACATCCAGAGTGTTTCTAATAGAATAGCGGAATTGTTAGATTAAATACGATTTCCATTATTAAAAACTATTTCATTCAATTTATTTTATATAATAAGATTAGAAATTCAGGAGATAATTAGACCGCTTCTCCTTTAACCTTAATACTTGTTTCTTGTTAGGTAGAGAATAGTAGAACAATTCTTCATATAATAGAAAAGTAGTTTGAATGTTTATTTTCTTATATCTTGTATTTGATCAAAAATGTTGTCAAATCGTTCTTTTATCGATCCGTATAATCCTTCTTCCTCTGAAACTACTGAATTTATTGCTGTTTTAATACCATAATGACTTTCTGATATTATAACTCGTATTGGTAGAGTAAGAATGTCGTTAATAATCATAAGAAATTCTTGAAGAATATTAATTATTTGTGGAACTTTTTCACGAGTTTTATCAACTGTTGACGTTTCTGATGAAACAAGACCATCCTCACGCTCTTTCGTTATTTCTTCCCAAATATTTTCTTTTAATTCAGAAAAATCGATTCCTAAATTTTCAAGAGCCATTTGCGCTCCTTCAAAAAGGTAATTGATCGTATCCTTTCCGGAAAAAAGCCTAATATTATCAACCATCTCTTCAGGGGCTAGACCCTCAATGAAGGACACGAGTAATTTATTATAATCACGAATAACATCAAGAGGAATAAATAATAAAGTCATACTCTTAAGCTGCTTGAACAAATATCCAAATATTTTTGAAAACCATTCATTTTTCAGAGTTTTTTCTAATAATCCACCGTATTCATTCAGAAGATGCATTCCTAAGTATCCAATTATTCTAATCATATCATCTTCATAATTTCTAAAATAATCAAAGAAATGCTCAGGTTCCATGTTCAACTTATCTCTTATGATTTCGGCTACTTTTTCTTTTAAACTTTCTAACGGTTCATCGAGATATTCCTCTAACTTATCTATTGATATGATATCTTGGATTTTATCGATAATATCCAATTTAGTTTCCTGCAATATCTCTTCTTCTGTATCTTCATCAAGATAGATTCCTTTAGATTTACGTTCACTAATTCTTGAAGCTGTTAAAGCTGCCCATTCCTTATAGTCATGTATTTTGCATATAAATTTAAGACTGTCTCCTCCTTTAGCAATACAATCTTGTTCAATTATTTGAATTCTATAATCACTCCTCTTAATCTTCAAAATGAAGTTTGCCACACTCTCTAGCATTCCACAGAGCCCACATGCTAAACCTTCTGTCTCACTTCCCTGCAATTTATTGAAGTCAAATGAATCTTCTTCATCTTGACCATAACCCGCACAGATTGGACACTTATTAATACTTAAAACATAATCATTATATTTTGAACCCTCATTTGAAATCTCTTCATAAGAATATTCATCTAATTCACTACCAAACACAACAACCCATAAAATTTCAAAATAGTCTAATATTTTTTTAGGATTACCCGGCATGAATTTGAAAACACCAGAGTGGCGTTCACACGATTCATAAGCAGCTTTTTTTCCTATCTCTCGCAGAATAAGTAGACTGTTTTCTTCATTTTTAGTAATTTCATTGACTTCCTTTAGGATTTCTCTATTGAGCAAGACGTAGAATAAACTATTTGTTGAACGTCCAAAAACTTTTGTTATTTTTTTCATTAACCATTGAAATGCTCCCATTTTTATGCCTCCCCTGATATCTTATAACTATAGAGTTGTAAACATGATTTATTTCCATTAGCTCTGGATTCTTTTACTTCAATTGGGTCAAGAAATATAGAATTTTGTTCTGTTGATTCTTTATTAATAAGATAAATAAATTCTGATATCATTCCTAACAAAATTTCGCATCCTGCTATTTCTACGTCATCATAATGATACTTACATAAAGCACATTTATAATCTCGGACGATAACTAATTTTTCTGTATCATTTATTTCAATCGAAATAGTACTATTTAATACATTCTTATAAATCGTTGTAATGACATCTTTTAAGTTACTTATTTTAATAAAATCAGTTGGTTTCCAATAATTAATATATGTTCTCGCAATGTTCCGCCCCATTCTTCTAAAAATCTCCGTTGAATTCTTTACTCCATTTTTCTCCATGAAGCGTACAAGAATATATAGTGAATTCCTCATTTGGTTCATTGTTGCTTCCGTTTTTATTAACTCATTCCTCGAATAATTCATTTTATATTTTTCCAACCTAAAATTTAATTAAATATTGTAAAAATAACATTAAATAAAAAATTTTTAATCTGAATCATAGTTTATTTGTATTATTTACTAGCTTTACTGTATTCTGTTAAAAAAGTAAAAGAAATAGTTATTAAGATAAAATGAAAAAATTCATATAAAATTACATTTTGGAAATAATTTCACGTAATACTTGTTCTCCTGCGGCTCCAACCATAATACCGTTTTTCACAAGTAATTGTCCCTGGACTTCAATAGGATGATTTAAGAGTTCTCCATTGTTAAAGAAGAGTAGAGTAGGGATAGCAGTTATTCCAAATAATTCTCCAAGAGGGCGATTCTGGTCAAGGTCAGTCTTTAGTAAATTGATAATACCTTCTTCTTTAAACTTTTCTAAAATCGGGCTAATAAATTTACAAGGTCCACACCAAACAGTGTATACATCCAAGACGGTTTTACCAAGTTTCATTTCTTCGGTAATCTTCAAACCAAATTCATTCAATTTTTCGATATTCAATGAAATATCATCCATAAACAGTTATTTTAATAATTTTAGTATAATAAGAAAAATTATTCATTCTTTTTATTATTTTTAATTATTATAAAAAATTATTCTACGTGAGATAAACTATGATAAAATCCAATTATTATCTATTTAAAATTAAGCTTTAATGTGGTAATGTTATTTTAATGAAATAAAGATTGAATTCTAAAAAAATTAATTTTAAAATCGAAAAATAGTTATAATACATAATATCAAGAAAAATAAATATATTGAAATGGCAACTATAGATTTTAATTTTAGAAACCAAATTCTTAGTAATGATATTGGTAATACTTTAGCATATTGTTACCAATGTGCAACATGTAGCGGTGCATGCCCTGTAGCACAAGTTACTGAAGGTAGATATAACCCAAGACGCTTAATATTGGATGCGTTATTGGGTTTAAAAGAGAAAATATTTGGAGCAGAAAATTCTTTTAATATCTGGGGTTGTACTGTTTGTGATACATGTGACGAGGTCTGTCCTCAAAAAGTTGAACTTACTGAAATATTTACGATTTTAAAAAACATGAGTGTAGAAAGGGGAGAAGCTCCTGTTCATTATACGGGTCAAGCCTCAACCGTTCTGGAACATGGAAAAGCAATTCCAATGCAACCTGCAATAGAAAGAAGACGGACACAGTTAGGATTACCAGCAATTATCCCTCCAGATACTGATGAGGTAAAAAAGCTTTTAACAGCAACAAAATTACCCGAAAAACTTCCTAAATCTGAATAATTTCTTATAAAAATTTACCTTCTGAATCATTTTTTTCTAAGTTGTCGTTAGTATTTTATAGACTAAAACTATAAGTGAATTATAAGTAAAATTTATGTGTTAAAATTTATCAATAATCAGGAGGGAAATTAATTGAGAATACCAATTATTGGTGGAAATTGGAAAATGAATAAAGGTACACTCATTGAAACTCAAAAAATGTTAGAAAGTTTAATTCCTTTAATAGAATCAATAGAAGATGTTGACATAGTAGTTGCTCCACCATATACAACTTTAAGCAAAGCATGTATTATTACTAAAGATACAAATATCAAAATAGGAGCACAAAACATGTATTTTGAAGAAAAAGGTGCATTTACTGGAGAAATTTCATCTAATTTTTTAAAAGAAATAGGAGTTCAATACGTGATTTTAGGACATAGTGAACGAAGAGATATCTTCAAAGAAACAGATGCTCTAATCAATAAAAAACTTAAAAAGGCATTATTAATGGATTTGAAACCAATTGTGTGTATAGGAGAACATTTGGAAGAAAGAGAATCAGGAAACACGGAAAATATAATTGAATTTCAGATTAAAGAAACTTTTAAAGACCTTAGTAATGATGAAATGTTAAAAACAGTTATAGCATATGAACCTATTTGGGCAATTGGTACTGGTAAAACAGCTACACCTGAGCAAGCAGAAGATATTCATATTTTTATTCGTGACCGGTTATCTAGAATGTTCGATAAAAATATCTCAAATTCAATGAGAATACAGTATGGGGGATCAGTTAAACCATCCAACGCTAAGAGTTTGTTTAATATGGAAAATATTGATGGTGGTTTAGTCGGGGGAGCTTCTCTTCAAGCAGATTCGTTTAGTAAAATAATCAAAGCCGCTTTAAGCACAAATTAATAATTAGTTTTAAGAAAAAGAAGGATTTTAAATCAAAATTCGTTAACCAAGAATATTATTAAAACCTAAAGCGAGTTTTGAAGGGAATTCACCAAAATAACTTAAAGGATCAGCAATAAGTAAGTAAAAGTATGGTTCAAATAACATTTCTTCAACTGTAGGTCCGGTATCTGATTTTATAATACAAACTTGAATCTGTTCCTCAGAAAAAAAGGATTGTCTATATATCCATTCCAAAGGAGTTATCTCAGGAATGTACCCAATATGTCTCAATATAGAATTGATGTTTTCTAATGAAAATTTCTTTCCAAAAGAGATTATGGGGGAAAGATCAAATGAAGCAATAGATATACCCCAAAGCCCATAATCACTCATTTCACCTAAAAAATCATGAGCTAAATTCTTTAGTTCATCTTGGTTATTTAAAATATTTTGTTTAGCTAAAGAATCTGTTAAGATCTCAACGATCTTATTTTCTTCATTATTCTGAATGCTATCAGCTGAATCAAGAGGTAACTTAGAATTGATAAAGAGATTATAAATTAATTTTATTTTTTCACGAACAGATTTATGAAGTAAAAAGGATTCTGTTTGGGTTGTAATCAACACATCTCCCAGAATACTTTCTTCAACGTCATTCTTAATTAGTGGCTTTTTATATTTTTTTGGTTTGAACTCAAGCACTTCTATTTTTTTATCTATATTTCTAGCAAATTCAAATAATGCTGAGATTAAACCAGCAGTAAGATCGAATTTAGAATCAAGGTCTAATTGATCTTGAATTGTTGATTTATCTTTAGAAAAATCGAAAAACCTAAGATATACTTTAACACCTTCAGGTATAGGTTTAATTACACTATTGAAATAGGGAAAACCTGTTGTAGAAATTATACTTAATTCGTAAATAGTCATTTTTTAATTACAACAGTTCCTTTATTTAAAATTAAATTAAACCAATTTTTTGACAAGTTGAATTATTTTCAAATTTATAATAATTTTTTTAATCTTAACTTAATAATCCAGGATTTAAAGCACTCGATTTGTATTATATAACTAAGCAAAACAAATAAAATCATTTTATTTAATTATAATTGCGGGTTTGCCAGGGAGTGATTGTTTAGATTTTTGTTCTGATGACTCTCTTTCATGGATAATTTCTACTTTACAATCAAATTTCTTCATAATGATTGGTTTAATTTCTTCAAAGAATTGATACTCATCATCAGCGGAGAATACAAATTTAGAAAATTTCCCAACATTTTTCAATATTTTTCTAACAATTTGACTGATTAATTTTCCGTGTTGTTTAAGATCATTATCTTGCATAAATTTTTTAATTATCATTCCCGAATCCATTGTATCTTCCAACATTGAGATTAGTTTTGTATAAAATTTAAGTTTCCACGATTCAGCAATAATTATTTTTATTTTCTCGATTTTATCTTTTTTGAGCACTAACTTGATGTTATTTATATCACCTACGATATTATTCATAAGTTTCCATTTGTAATCAAATTCTTTTGTTAGTACTTCGTTATCGATTTTTGGCCATGGGTTTAAGCTAACATAATTTTTTTTACCCATAATTTCCCATAATTCTTCAGTCATATGCGGTGCAATTGGATGGAGCATTAAAACTAATTTTTCTTTACACTCGTCAAAAACTTCTTCGTGAACGCCCTCATTTTTATATTTACTTAACTCAGCAGTAAATTGAATAATATTATTAACTGCACTCCTAATCGCTATTCTTTCTATATTCTCTGTAAAATCTTTTAACGTTTTATTTAAAATATATTTTATTAGAGTATCACTAATTGTATAATTACTTCTTTTATTTTCCAGAGGTTCAGCTAACATTAAGAATGTATTTCTTATAAATTTGAAAGCATAATCAACTCCGTCATCAGACCATTCTAATCCTGATACAGGACTGGCACCAAAAAGGATGAAAAATCTTGCTGCATCAGCTCCATATTCTTTCATAATTCCAATGGGATCTACAGTATTACCAAGGCTTTTACTCATCTTAACGCTTTTTAACGAATATGTTGTTCCACATCGATTACATTTTTCCTCACTCATATATGCCTTAATTGCAAAAGTTCCACATTTAGAACAGTATGGATGGGCTTTATTTATCATTCCTTGTGTCAGTAATCGTTGAAATGGTTCATCAAATGAATGAAGACCTAAATCTCTTGTAACCTTAGTAAAAAACCTAGCATAAAGCAGATGCATTATTGCATGCTCAATACCTCCAATATATTGATCTACATTCATCCAATAATCAACAATCTTTTTCCTATATGGAAAATCAGTCGTTAAGGGATCAGCAAAACGGAAAAAATACCAAGAACTGTCTATAAATGTATCCATAGTATCTGTTTCACGCCTACCCATTTTACCGCACTTTGGACATTGTGTGTTGATAAAACTTTCGCTTGTTTCCAATGGATTTCCCTTACCTGTGAATTTTACATCTTTAGGTAACAAAACAGGTAAGTCTTCATATGGAACTGGCATCGTTCCACAATCCTTACAATAAATTATTGGAATCGGGCACCCCCAATAACGCTGACGGGATATTAACCAATCCCTCAGTTTATAATTTATTGATGGTTCTCCCATTCCTATTTTCTCAAGTTTCTCTGTTATAGCATTAATGGCACTTCGATTTTCAATGCCGTCAAATTCATCAGAGTTACACAATATTCCATCGCTTTCATAGGCTCTTGTCATTTTTTCCGATTTTAGCTCAAAATCAAAAGGTTGAATTACGATTTTAATAGGTATATTATATTCCTTCGCAAATTCAAAATCTCTTTGATCATGTGCCGGTACCGCCATCACAGCACCCGCACCATATTCATAAATCACAAAATTCCCTATATAAATGGGGACTTCCTCATTAGTAAATGGAATTACAGCATATTTTCCTATAAATAATCCTTTTTTTTCTATTTCTAAATTAGTTCTTTCGAACCTATCTTGTTTCATTACCTCATTATAAAAAAATTCAAAATCTTTTTCGTAAACAGTTCCTTTTACCCAATCTCGCACCCAAGGATGTTCAGGAGAAAAAACCATAAAGGTCACTCCATAGAGAGTGTCTGGTCTTGTAGTAAAGATATTGATTGTTCTTTTTTCACCCACTATTGGAAACCGGATAATACATCCAACAGACCGTCCAATCCAGTTTCGCTGCATAATTTTTACTTTTTCAGGCCAATCAACTTTTTCTAAGCCATTAAGCAATTCTTCAGCATAAGATCTAATTTTTAAAAACCATTGAGTTAAGAAATTTTGTTCTACTGTTTCATTACAACGCCAACATTTTCCACCTAACACTTGTTCATTTGCTAAAACAGTGTTGCATTTAGGACACCAATTAACATAGCTCTTTTCTCGGTACGCAAGCCCTTTTTCAAAAAATTTAAGAAAGAACCATTGGTCCCATTTATAATAATCAATTGAATGGCTAAAAATAAGTCGGGTCCAATCATAAGATAGACCTATCCGTTTTTGTTGTTCAATAATTGCTTTAATATTCTTATCTGTCCATTCCTCAGGAATAGCTCCATGATCTATAGCTGCATTCTCTGCAGGCAGTCCAAATGAATCATAACCCATTGGATAAAGCACATTATAACCATTCATTCGTTTAAATCGAGCGAAAGAGTCTCCAATTGAATAATTACGTAAATGACCCATATGTAGTGCGGACGTGGGATATGGATACATTTCTAATACGTAATATTTTTGTTTCTTCGAATCCTCATTAACATTAAATATCTTATCAGTTTCCCATTTTTTTTGCCATTTTTTTTCAATTTTGTTAGGATCATATTTGATCATAAAACACGGGACTCCTTCTAAAGCTTCTTAGGTAATTATATTTTGATATTTTAATAATTGGTTCAATAAATCTTTTTGTAAAAATCTAATTAATAATAAAATGATGAAAAATTTTATAATCTCTGAATAATAACAATTATAATCTTCATAAAAATTTATAATTTGAAGGAATAAAACTTAATTTTACTAGTTTATTATGACCTTTAATTATGATAGAGAAAATTAGAGTATCTGTAGGAAGTGCTTCTGTTTTAAGTTTAGATTTTAGAAGTAAATTTAAAGATCTTCCAACTACTTGTTATATCATGACTTTCAAAGAGGGTCACTGTTTAGCAAATTGTGGTTTTTGCCCACAAGCAAGATCCTCAGAAAGTTCAATAGAAAAACTTTCCAGAATTAGTTGGCCATTATTTTCATTTAAAGATTTTTTAAGGAAATTAAAAGAATTACCATCAGCAAAAAAGTTTATGAGAATATGCATCCAAACATTAAATTACCCAGAAAATTTTAATGATTTAAAATATATCATTACCGAGATTAAACAAATTTCAAAAATTCCTATTTCTGTTGCAATACCTCCAATGTCAAAAGAGAAAATCATAGATTTAAAAAGATTAGATGTCCAAAGAATAGGAATTGCTTTAGATGGAGCAAATCCAGAGATATTTAAAAAAATCAAAGGAAGCGAAGTTGATGGCCCATACAATTGGGAGGAACATTTCCAAAAATTAAAAGAGGCTTTAGAAATTTTCTCAAAAGGTTCAGTAAGTACTCATTTAATAATAGGATTAGGAGAAACTGAAAAAGATGTAATAGAACGAATTGAAGAGCTCGATAATTTAGGGATATTAATATCACTTTTTGCATTTACACCAATCAAGGGAACAAAATTTGAAAACCTAACTCAACCTCAACTTCAAAATTTTCGAAAATTACAATTAGGAAGATATCTTATAGTTAATTTGGAAAAGTCTTTAAAAGATTTCAAATTTGATACAAGAGGTGAGCTTTTAAACATTAAAATTAATAGAAGAGAATTTAAAAATATTATTTATAATACTGAAGCGTTTTATACTTCAGGTTGTCCAGGATGTAATCGCCCATATTATACTTCAAAGCCATCAGGTTCGATTTATAATTATCCTAGAGAACTAAATGAATTTGAAAAGAAAGATATTTATGATATGTTAAAAGAATTTGTTAATTAAATATATATAAATAATCATGAAAAATTGGCGTTTTCTCCCATTGGAAGTCAATAATGGATTTTTAAATATGGCTTTAGATGAAGCTATCCTACAAAATGTAATCAGAAAAAAATCACCCAATACTTTAAGATTTTATAAGTGGAAACCTTCAACTGCTAGTATTGGGAGAAATCAAAGCTTGTCAGCTGAAATAAATATTGATTTTACTAATGAAAAAAAGTTTAACGTCGTGAGGCGTATTACGGGTGGAGGGGCGATATTTCATGATGAATTTCGAGAAATAACTTATTCAATAATATGTCCCATAAAATTCTTAGAAGATTTGGGAGCTAGAAAAGTAATAGAACAATATGAACTTGTTACTCAAGGTATTCTTACAGGATTACAAATATTGGGCTTGGAAACAGAAAAAGGGCTTATCCATTGCCCTGCAATTTTACTTGATGGAAAAAAATTCTCAGGGAATGCTCAAGTAAGGACAAAAGGGTGTATTCTTCAACATGGTACAATATTATTAGAAATTGATCCTGATTTAATGTATTCAGTTTTAAAAGCGCCAGAAAACGTTGGAAAAACAAGAATGGTAAAATCAGTCAGATCCAAATGTGTAGGAATCAAGGACCACATTCTTAATTATGAGGAAATAAAACTGGTTAATTCACTTAAACGTGGATTTGGAAATGCATTAGGAATTGAATTAGAAGAAGGAAGTCTTTACAAAAATGAGATAAAGTTGGCTAAAAAGTTAATCAAAGATAAATATTCTAACATAAATTGGTTAAAAAAATATGAATAAAAAATTAAATCTCTTAAATGTTATTAAATCTGGATCAGCTTTATGGTCAGATTTTTCACAATTTTTAGAATTAGATGATAAAGATTTAAGTCCTTTTCTTAAAACCGCTCAAGAAATGACGCAAAAAAACTTTGGAAATAGAATGAAAATATTTAATCCTACTAAGAAATTTCCCGCCATTAGTATAACTGGTGGTGATTGTTCTTTAGAATGTGAACATTGTAATAAGAAATATTTAAGTGGAATGAAACAAATTTTAGAGAAAAGCGATTTGGAAAAGTTCCTCTTAGATTTATATGAAAATAATGGTGTTGGTGCTCTGATTTCAGGAGGAAGTAATCCTGATGGTTCAGTACCATTATTAGATTTCTTGGATGTTATAAAAAAAATCAAGAGCAAAACAAATCTAATTATTAATACTCATACAGGGTTATTAAATGAAGAAACCGCACATAAACTTGCAAATGCAAATGTTGACATAGTATCTTTTGATATCAATATGGATACCGAAATAGTTCAGGATATTTATCACTTAGATATAGAATTAGATGAATACAAGAGAGCCATTGATTTATTACAAAAATATAATTTAAATATCGTTCCTCATTTATGTGTTGGATTATACTATGGTAAACTCCATAAAGAATTAGATTCCATTAAATTTATTAAAGATATTAAACTTAATCCTTCTCTAATAGTTATAATAGTTTTAGTTCCTCCTAAAAATTCTAAAGCCAAATTTGATACACCTAAGCCGGCTGATATAGCAAAAGTAATAGCTACATTAAGATTTGTTTTTCCAGATACTGAAATTTCATTAGGGTGCATGAGACCTCGAGGAAATATAAAAACTAAAATCGAGAAATATGCAATTAAAGCTGGAATTACAAGGATTGAAATACCCTCTCGAGATACATTAATCTGGCTAAAAGAAATAAATCCTGAAATAGAATTTAAGTTTTTTTCTGCTTGTTGTGCAATACCTAAAGAGTATGAAAAATTAGCTGAAAGTGAAGAATCTGATATTAAAAAGTATATGAACGTCTTAGAATAGTGTTTATATTGAGTCAAGAAAATCAAATTAAAGTAATAGGGCTTAATGGCATCCCAATAATAAAAGAAGGAGATATTATCTCTAACATCATATATGAAGCATTAAGAACAAATAAAGTAATATTAGAAGATGGAGATTTAATCGTTATTGCTCAAAGTATTATATCCAAGAGTAATGGAAGAATAAGATACTTAAAGGATATCACCCCAAGTGATAAAGCTCGCAAGATATTTGAAAATATTGCACCAAAAATTAAAAGTGAAGGTTTACCAATAAAAGAACCTGAACTCATCCAAGTAATTTTAGAAGAATCTAAAGAAATAATAAAAGCTGAACATGTATTAATAACAGAAACACACCATGGTTTTGTTTGTGCTAATGCTGGAGTTGACAAATCTAACGTTGAGGGTGAGAATTATGTAACACTTCTCCCAAAGAACTCTGATAAAGATGCTGAAAAAATAAGGATTTTATTAAAAAACCTAACAAATAAAAACATTGGAGTGATTATTACAGATTCGTTTGGTAGGCCTTTTAGAGTAGGATCAGTAGGGGTTGCCATTGGAGTTTCAGGAATAAATCCGATTTTAGATAAACGAGGATTTAAAGATTTATTTGGTCATAAACTTGAAACTACAATTATAGGTCATGTTGATAATATCGCTTCAGCAGCCCAACTGATAATGGGAGAATCTGATGAGGGAATTCCGATCGTAATTGTAAAGGGTTATAAATATGAGTTTAAAAAAAATATTACCATTAAATCCATAATTAGAAAGAAGAAATCCGATTTATTTAGAAAAAATGAGTGTGATAAATTTAAAATTATTCTTGAAAATCGAAGAAGTTATAAATTACCCTTTGCAAATAAAAAAGTTGACTTGAAGATTATTAAGGAATGTATAAAACTATCTCAGTGGGCTCCAAGTGCTCATAATGGGCAATTTTGGAGATATTCCATTATAGAAAAAGGTTCTACTCGGACTAAATTAATTGACAAGATGAATGAAAAATTAAGGTTTGATTTAAAAAATGAAGGGAGATCAGAAGATTATATCAACTTTAAAATTAATAAAACAAGAAGTAATTTTCTTAAAGCCCCATTTTTAATTTTATTGTGCTTAGACACAATAGATTTAGAAAAGTATAGTGATGCTGATCGTGCAAATAATGAATTCATCCTTGGTATCCAGAGTGTCAGTAGCTCAGCTGTATATTTATTACTAGCTTTTGAAATGAAAAAATTGGCAGCATGCTGGTATTGCGCTCCATTATTTGCTAAAGAGCTAATAAAAACAATTTTACAAATTCCAGAATCTTTCATACCTATAGCTTTTTTTACGGTAGGATATCCAAAAAAGTCTGTAAAGGCACCACCTCGTAAAAATTTGAGAGATATAATATTTAAAGTCTAAATCTGCAGGTGAATGTTAATTTGACTGAAGAACATTATGTTATTTTAGCAGGGGGCATAGGGGCAGCAAAATTCATCGAAGGATTAGCTAAAATTGTAAAACCAGAATTATTAAAGATTGTTGTAAACACGGGTGACGATATTGAATTATTTGGTCTTAAAATCTGTCCTGATTTAGATATTATTACATATACATTAGCGAACTTGATTGATCAAGAAAAAGGTTGGGGATTTGGTGGAGAAACTTTTAATTGTTTAAATATTTTAAATAAATTTTATGATTACGGATGGTTTAACTTAGGTGATAAAGATTTAGCTACTCATTTATATCGCACTGATTTATTTAAAAGAGGTTTTAATAAAGCAGAAATTACAAAAAAAATTTGTAAACATTTTGGAGTAAAAGCCCAAATTATTCCAATGTGTAATGAACCGGTTGAAACTCATATCAAAACACCATTTGGAACAATACACTTTGAAGAATTTTTTATAAAATATCGCTGTGAACCAAAAATATTAGATGTGAATTTTCAGGGAATAAATGAGTCAAAACCTGTTGATGGTGTAATTAATCTTATAAAAAAGGCTCACCGGATAATAATTTGCCCTTCTAATCCTATAGTATCAATAGGAACAATACTTCGCGTGCCAGGTATAAAAAATACACTCTCAATGGTAAAAGAAAAAGTATTTGGGATAAGTCCTTTAATCGAGGGAGTTCCTATTAAAGGTCCCGCAGATAAACTAATGGAAAGTATAGGATTAGAAGTTTCCTCATTAGGAGTTGCTAAGTATTATCAAGATTTTTTGGGTAATTTTATTATAGATAATAAAGATTATAGGTTAAAAAGCAAAATTGAAGAATTAGGAATCAATTGTTATTGTTATGATACAATCATGACAAGTTTAAATAAAAAAATTAAATTGGCTAAGTTTATAATTGATATAGTTGATTGAAAAAGAAAATATGGGTTAAGTTGCCGCTGCAGCTGCCTCTTCTGCTATGCTATCGTCTTTTTCATCAATTTCTTCCTTTCTTACATAATCACCAACTGAAGCAAGAATTTCTTTTATCCTCCCTTCTTGTTGCAATCTAATTATTAAGTTTCGGTGTTTTACAAATGAGATTAATTGAGAGACTACAGGGAAAAGTACAGTGACTGGCAGTAATAAAATGATGATAACTTCTGGTGAATCCATTGCTACACTCTCTGTTATTGCGTCTGGTAATTGAATAACAGTACCTAAGAACCAATGAGGATGTATAATTATAAAGCTTATTATCAATAATGAAATTACTCGATAAGTAAAATTTACTATTGTTGATGTTAAAAGATTTCTCGATCTTGGAGCTGAAGAACTAGCAGTTAATGTATCTCTTGCTTCTGGATCTTCACGGAAAAGACGATCTATATATCTTCCAAGCCTCCTTGTTTTAGAAGCTGCTGTTACTAATTTTTTTTCTTCTTCTTCTAATTTTTTTCGTTCAATCATTTCTTTGACATAAGAGAACCGGGTACCTGTTTTAGCAAAAAACTTACTTACAGCTAAACCCTCTTTTTGTTCTGCTTCAATTTCTTCCAGCTTTTTTTTAGCTTCTTCTTTAATTTTATCAACGTTTGCAGTTATGTAATGTGATTCTCTTGCTAATATACTTAATTGAGCCTCTAATCTATCACTGCGTTCTAGAGACGGTTTAGTAACGGTATCTGTGTAACTAATTTGGAACGCTATTTCTAAATAAATATAAGAAATTATACCAAAAACCATAACTGGATTTGTTATAAACAAGAAAAAATCATCTAGAGGAATGTTAGATAATATGGGAGAGAGAGGATTGGTCATATCTTCTAAATATTTGAATTTTAATGTCAATAATAGAAGCATTTTCCTTAATCCTTCAATCATCAACGGGATTATTATCATTAGTATTATTGATCCTATCGCTATAAAATTATATTTGGGGTCACTTTTATAGAAAGCTCTAATAGCATAAAGGATAGAGACAACGATTAAGATTTGAAAAACGAATAAATAGAGATCTCCAAAAAGTCCTTGAACTTCATTTAAAATTAAATTGGGGATTTCGGTTAATTCTGGTGTAGGAATCGAAAACCAATTACCAATATAATTTTCAAAAAAGGTTTGAATAAGATTTCTCATATTACTATTAATGAGTCCAAATAAGGTAGCACAAAATAAAGCGATCAATATTCCTCCACCATATATTATATAAGAAAAGACATTTTTTACTGCCCCAAAGAACGAAAGAATTACTAACTCATCAGCAGCAGTAGTGAGAACAATATCGAAATTGAATATTGAAGTCAGAAATACTAAAATAATCCATAAGAAAATAGCAGAGTTTATAATTTTCAACGCTAATAAGTATGTTCTTACCATTTTTAAAACGCCTTCCCCTTTTTCTTTGCATCCATATATGTACTTAACACTTGTTTCATCATATCATCAGGTCCACATGTTATTATACTTATCCCTACATTTCGAACTGCTTGCCTGATACTTAGAATATGTTCCATCATTTCCTCGCTTATAGCTTCTGCTAGAGCTTTGTCAGTTGAAGATAAATCAATCTCGTGGATCTCAAACCAAGGACTAAATGGGTTTATTATTATTATCGTATGATTAAAAGGTACTAATTTTCGAATGGCTTCTGAAATTTCTTTAGGATTTGCTTCTAAATCTGAAATTATAAAGATTAAACTACGCTTCTGAAAACGTTTAGTAAAGTGACCCATTGCCTCTATGATTTTGCATTTTCCCTCTGGTTTCACTCGTGCAACAAAATCTAGCACCTGATAAAAGTGATCATCTCCTCCTTTTGGTTTTAAAAAATTAAAATTCTTTTTATCAGAATAAGTAAAAATGCCTACACTATCTCTTCGTGTTAAAGCTATCTTAGTTAAGAGCATACAGGCTCGTATTGCATATTCAAACTTTGTATTTTCAATAGCGCCTCCCGCCATTGTTTCTGAAGAGTCAACCAAAATCATTACTGTAACGTCTCTTTCGCTTTCAAATTCCTTAACAATTAATTTTTGAAATCGAGCACTAGCTTTCCAATCGATTAATCTGAATTGATCTCCAAAGACATATTTTCTCATCCCATAGAATTCAGAACCTAATCCTTTTTGCTTAGATCTCTGTACTCCATAGTTTAATTGCAGCGATCTCTTTGAACCTAAAATCTCAATTCTTTTAATATCTTCATATGGGGGGTAAACTAGAATATCAGTAACACTATCAGGAACGATTCTTTCTAATGAATTGAATCCTAGTCTATCTTTAACAATTATAGACAAGGGTCCAAGGGCATATTCACCTCTTACTTTAGGCTCAAGAACATATGAAAACTTAACAGTAGCTTTAGGACCTATCCTTGTAGAGATATAGTTTTCACCGAGAATTAGTCTGAAAAGCTGTGGATTATAATTATCACGTATCTCTAAAAAATCAAATCCATGTTTACCAATATTTTCAATCACAACTTTTATGTGTACAAAATCATCTTTAAATACTTTTTCCTTTTCTAATTCTCTATGTACTATTAATTCTTCTACATTCAATTTATAGTGGAAAATCGGTAGGCTTATAATTGTGCTAAAGAGCAAAAGGATTCCGAAATATAATAAAAAATAATTTACAAACGCAAATCCTGCTGTTATAAAAAATACAGCCAACATAACTAGAGTTCTACCTTTTCCACCTAAAATCTTTCTTCACCAACATATTATTCCAATAAAATTGAATTCACACCAATAAAAAAGGTATGATTAAATAGGGACGGGAATTTCCTCAACTATAGTTTTCAACACTGATATTGAATCAAGACCTTCTAACTCAGCTTCAGGTTTTAAAAGTATCCTATGATTCAATGCTGGAACAAGCAAAGCACGTATATCATCAGGTGTAACATAGACTCGGCCAAGGATAGCCGCACGTGCTTTAGCACACTTCATAAGCGTCAGTGATGCCCTAGGACCGCAACCTAATGCGATTTGTGGATGATTTCGAGTCTTAATTATAAGATCTCTAATGTATTTGAGAATTCTGTCATCGATATACACTAAATTCATAATCCTCTGAGCTGCGAGAATTTCCTCGGCTGTAGTTATTTCATCTACCGAAGGAGATTCACCAGAAAGTTGTCTTCTTAAAATCTCAACTTCTTCATCATGTTCAGGGTAATCTAACCAGAGTTTAAACAAGAATCGGTCAATTTGAGCCTCGGGTAATGGATAAGTTCCTTCCATTTCAACAGGGTTTTCAGTAGCAACGACTATAAATGGTTTTTCTAATATCAAAGTTTGACCCTCAATAGTTATTTGACGTTCTGCCATAGCTTCAAGCAAAGCTGCTTGAGTTTTGGGGGCGGCTCTATTTATTTCATCCGCGAGGACCATATTCGCGAAGAGTGGTCCCTTTTGAAGTACAAATACTCCTTCATTCTGATCAAAGATTTTAGTTCCTGTAATGTCAGCAGGAAGTAGATCAGGAGTGAATTGAACCCTTCGAAATGAAATTCCGAGTGTTTTTGCAAAGGTTTTAGCCATAACCGTTTTTCCAAGACCTGGTACTCCTTCTAAAAGTACATGCCCATTAACAAGAAGTGCAATAAAAAGTTGTTGGAGAATTTCACCATATCCGACAATTACACGGCTCACTTCACTCAAAACTTCTTGAGCTATTTCCCTTATTGGGGTTACATCAATTTCTTCATGGTCATAATATTTTGCTTTATCTGGAGCTTCCAATTTTTTTTTACCTCATATTTTTTTTTATTTAACTTTTTTTTGTTTAAATTATAAATTGTTAACTGCCCAACCCATTTCAAAGAATAATTCTTCGAAATCTTGTTCAGTTCTAACTTTATATTTTCCTTCTTTAATAGATAGTATTCTATCCATGAATCTTGACAGCCTCCTTATTTTTAATTTAGTCGTGGTAGGATCTTTTCCAACAACTAAGTCAATTACATTTTCCGTAGTAATTTTTTGACCTCCTAATTGACTATTCAATTTTCGCTCTAGTCTTCTATAGAGCAATTTTAATGCAGTTGCATATTTCATCTTATCTCTATATTCTTCAATTTTTTGAGCAAAGAGGGATGACGTTCTGTAGCGTGCCATTTCTTCCTTCTTTTCTTCTTCTTCTGCTATTTTCTCCTCCTCTTTCTTCTTATCCTTTTTTGGTAGATATTTTTTTAATGTATATAATGCTAGAACTGGGTATATCCAAGAAGTAATTGGATTAGTAGAAAGATGAACTATATATTGCATTATAAAACCAAAGATACCAGCAGAAGTGAGATCTCTTGAAGATTCTGGGCGTATATGTGCTTCGTCAAATACAACATACCAATCATCAGGATCAGCATTGAAGGTAAGCCATTGTATTATATTTCTCCCAAATTGGGCATTATCGTATTTATTAATTAAGTCATTATTAAATAGACTAGCATCCGCAGAGACAAACACTCTTGAATTTCCCAGATCTTTAGCTAAAAAAACGTGTGGTGTAAACGGGCTATAAAGAGGAAGACTTAAGATTTCAGTGGGAAAATCATCTCCCAAAAGTTGCCCTGAAAGTAGATCAGCAATAAAGTCTAATTCGAGTACATCTATACCAGGATCGACTCTTCCATTCCCATTTTTATCAACAAAGCTATATACACTACTAGCAGAACCTATAACATCCCAGCCAAAATATTCAACAAGAGGACCTCCAGCAGCACTTGAGGATACTGACAGAATAACCTCGTTTATACCAGATGTTGTTGGATGACTATAATCAAAATCTTTAATTATTGGAAATTCTGGAGTTGGGTAATAGGAGGCATTATCAAGCAATATCCCATTAGGGAATAATGTTACTGGAAATAATCCTGAAGTCTGTTGTCCAATCATTCCAAGTATATTAGCTACGAAAATTTCCCATAAAAGAGTGCTTGTAGAACCATGATCATGACATAAGAATAATGAATTTGAACCGTTAAAAAAATTAATAAAATAAGGGATTTCAAAAATAGGATCATAAAACTGATTAGGACCTAATAATATCAATAGAATATTTTTATCATCCTCTAATCTTTCTGTAGTACTTAAACTAGATTGTACAGTTCTTACTTCATACCCCAATTCATTTTGAATTATATCTTTAAATTCTGATGCTCCATTCCACCCAAAGTTGTATACTGAGAAGTTATGAGTATTTTCTCCTCTATCAATTGCAGGTGATAATATGGGAACGAAAACAAAAATCGCTACAATTAATAGTATTGCTTGTTTATAAGTTGAAGCACCTTTGATTTTTTTCCGTGAATGCCTTTCACGAATTCTATGAGTGGACACATTTTTAATAAAAATAATAAAATAAATTCCTGCAAATATTGCCCCAATATAACATAAAAGAGGAATGTAATTCAGAAAAACAGGTAAAGTTTCTGGACTTGTATCTTTGAGTGTGCCAATAAAATCTGTAATAATCATCCCAAAAATTATAAAGTATACTAAGAGGAACGTAAAAATTATACCTTTAGAGATGTTGACACTCCTATCTGTAGCTCTTCCTAATCTAACCATACTATTACTCTGTCTGTTATTTTCAGCAATTAAATTAATTTTTATGTCTTATAATAACCTACAACTTAAATGAGATACTATTTCCAGTTATACTGGTATACAAATTAGAAAAGAGGTCGATTGCAAAATTTAATTCCTTATTAGTTGGTTCAATTCCTCCATAGATAATATCTTCAATTTTTTTAATAAATGGATATACCAACTCTGGTTTTAAATTTTTTTCTAATTCATTAACACATGCAATTGCGTATTCACGAATAGTCTGATATACTAATCGAGGCTTGTTAAATTTAATATTGATCAAATCATCGTATACTAGATAAATATAGGCTATTGCTTCTTTAGATCTGTCTGTTTCAACTAAAACTTTTACATTTTGAAGTCTTTCCTTTACATTCAGTACAGGAACTTTCTTCTGTTTTTTTTTTTTTCTTTTTTGCCATTTTTTTGACCTTATTCTTTATTTTATGAAATATTCTAATACATAATTTTTTTTAAATTTATAATTTTTTGTACTTCTTTTCTTGGTTTTTTTTTTTTTTCATTTTTCATTTTTTATTTTTTAATTAGAAATTTAAGATAAAGTTATTTCCAGTTAATTCGAAATATAGTGGTGAAAAAAGTTCACATGTTTTATAGAATTCATTATCAGTTATTTTAAAGGGTTTACCATATATAATTTCCTCCACTTTCTGAATAAAGGGGTATATTGCTGCTGGTGTAAGTTTTAATTCTTTAACTGATACTATCGCGAAATCTCGTATAGTTTCATTTTCTTTTCTTGATCTGTTATATTTTGCTTCTATTAAATTCATAAAGATTGCGTTGAATAAATATGATAGTGATTCTTCCAATCTCCCTGACTCTTTAAGGATTTTGAGATTCAACAACTTTGGATCCAGTTCTATTCTTACAATTCGTGATTCTTTTTCTTGTTTTTTATAATAACGATAGCCAAAAACTGCTAATACGGCTATAATACCTATTAATATTGGAAAAAACACTAGTGAGAAGAATAAAAATGGAGGGATGGCAGTACTTGGCGTAGGTACAAATGGGACTGCTGTAACATTTACAATATGCGCATTTACGCTATAGAGGGTTATTCCCGCAGAATTTACTAATTCAATTTGGATTGTCATATTCCCTGTCCCTCCGGGAATAGTATACATATAAGTGAATACGCCATTCTCATCTGTAGTGTCTGTTCCAATTTGAGTTCCATCATAGGTGATTATTATTGATCTATTAACTATTAGTAGGGAGGTATTGGTATACGATACAACCTGCCCCGTAATAGTCATATTACCTCCCTCTGTTGCTTTAGAGGCGAAATTCCAGTTAACGGTAATATATGAAAATAACTTTATATTGGCAATATTAACG
>JAHLWT010000004.1 GCA_019057775.1 Promethearchaeota archaeon | reverse complement strand
GGCATTTGCGGTGAGCACGGAGGAGATCCCCAATCAGTAAAGTTCTGCCATCGGGCAGGAATGAATTACGTCAGCTGTTCCCCCTATAGAGTCCCCGTTGCCCGCCTCGCCGCTGCCCAAGCAGTCCTGGAAGAAAAGAAAATTTCATAGTAATTGGCTCGTAGTAGTAAGTCAGTTATACCTTATAAAAAGAATTACGGATATCGTTTCGTCCTACAAGGGAGCCTCCCGGCTCAATAGGACAGAGCAACGGTTTCGTAATTCGGAGAGCGCGTCCGGTGATTCTCCGTCGGAAGTCGACGATGTCGACGATAAAAGGGACAATTCGCATATACTCAATATTGTTCTGGGGGCTTGTGGAAGAGAGTTGGTAAAAGAAGAAGGGGTAATAAGATATAGCCAAAATTCAAAATTTCAAAAGACCCCTGAGAGTTGTGAGGATGCTAAAAGAGAAATTGAAGAATTAGAATCCTTACCTAATGAAAAGAGAAATGAAGAAGGCATTCAAAAGCGAATTAGGTATCTAAACTGGTGGATTCAAGGAAATTGCACTTAACTCATTTATGAGAGGAGGTGATAAAATGGGTGAAAAAACTCCAGAAAAAAAGGGGATATTCCCAGTTAAGAAACTACCTGGTGGTGGGGATATTCATGAGCACGTTATTACAGACAAAGAAGGGAAAATTAGAAAAGGGACAACTACGGTTAGACTTCCCAAGGGGAAAGAGAAACATTTGCCATGGAAAAAATAATGGGTATAAAGGGCATCACCAATATTCATGTAAAAATGTGCAATAAGAGAAAAATACATACTTAACTTAAAGACAGGTAGGTAAACTCCCTTCTGAAAGTGCCGAATAACCCCATTTTCAGAGGCACAAATTTTATGTCCCAAAATTAGTCTTCTAATTCATATTTTTGTTAATTAAAGCGAAAAAATCTTGCAAAAATTATATCTTTTGAGGTGAAAAAGAAGACCCATTCTTGTTCATGACTGCTTTGCAACATCCAGAAGGATTAAAGTAACTTGCCATAAATGTGGAGAGCAAGGTAGGTGAAGGAACGAGATTTACCGTCTCTCTGCCAATATGGGACGAGAAATCCTGAGCAGGAGTATGTGAGGGCTGAATGCAAAAAGACAACGATCGGAAGTACCAAGAGTATATAAAGGAGCGTCAATTGTTGTTTAACGCCAAACTGCAAGGTTCGCAGAGCCTTGATAAAGCAATATTGACATTGTCAGCCGGAGCATTGGGTCTATCTTTGACTTTTATCAGACAAATTGCTCCACACCCACAGCTTCCCACCTTGAAGTTTATTATCCTTGCCTGGATTTGCTTTGGTCTGAGCATTCTTTTGACCTTAATATCCTTTTTGACTAGTCAAAAAGCTTGCGATAAACAAATAGAAATTTTAGAGGCTACTTTTCTTGGACAGGGAAACAGGGAAAAGCTTACAAACAAATATTCAAGGGCTACGGCGATATTAAATTGGTTTTCTATTGCTCTATTCATAACCGGCGTCACATTATTTGCATTATTTTCGGCTATTAATATCAGCAACATATAGGAGAGAGTCATGAAAGGAAAGAAAAATAAAGTGGAAAAGGGATTTGTTCCTCCAAGCACACCGAAGAAACCAAGAGAACGAATAGAAGAAGGATTTGTCCCTCTTTCCCCTCCAAGGCAGCCTCCGAAGAAGCCCGGTAAGCAACGGTCGAAAAAATAATATTTCAATAGACGGGGAAGAATTCATTCCGGGAGAGCAACTAGTTCTACCTATATTTTTGAGACTTGAGAGAAGGAAACACATGAGTATTCTAAGTGAAAACGTAACTTTGTACTTGCTTTACCGTTATTTGAAGCCGCAGGGCTCCAAATTTTTCTTTAAACTTAAGCATAATATTTCTACTGAAAGAGAATGGTGTTATGCCTTTGGCCCCGATGTGGACCTTCTCGAAGTAAAAAGGGACAGCACCATAGTTGCTTACGAAGTAAAAGGTCAGCAAAAAAACAGACCTTGGCCCGCAGAATATGAAGGCCTGGATCAGGCCATGGCGTATTTGCAATTACCTCTTATTTTGACGAATGGTAAAAGATTATACGAAGGCGGGGTAATAGATAAGGTTTATGTCGTCCATTGTGCCCCTCGAGCCAACGTTTTTAGCGAGACATGGTTAAGAATAGTATCTATTACACCCATTGGCTGTATCATAGTAACCGGAAAAGGCGCGGTCTTTAACATTTTAGAGGCAAAACCCAACCCTGTCTTGAATAAGGAGGCTAAGCAACATTTTTTACAGAACCTCAATACACTGAAACCATTTAACGAAGATAGCAGGACTTTTCGTTCAATAAAAAGACAGGCAGAGGAATACTTGGCTAGGGATAAAAATATTAAGTAAATCGGAACTATTTTTAGCCCTTGGATTTCCCCAACTCTGGTTCGATTTTAGTGGAAGTATAATTCTTGTCAGCAGGCAATATTTTCTTCGATAACTTGGCCCTGAGACTAACCAAGGAATGACAAAAATGAGTGAAGAAATAGTATGTGGTGAATTTGGGAAGTGTGTACAGTCTAAATTTTGAAGAGAGATTCTCAATGCTTATCAACCTGAAAAATCTCTTTTGTGCATTTGCATTGAATTTGTATAAGATTCCATTTATAATTCTATCGAAGGAGGAAAAAATGCAGTGGATTCAAATCTTAACTTTCATAGCGCTTGTTGCTATGGCCCTTTTCGCTATGCTATCTTACAAAGAAGCCCGCAAGCAAAGAATGGACGCAGAAATACCAGTTATGTCCTTCAGGTTTAGAAAAGCAAATGTGGAACCGACAGAGCGGAGGATATATGATACAGAATTTGAAAGGTTTAAAAAGAAAGATACAACCGGTCTGCAAAAAGGCGAACCTGTTCCAGTTTTTAGTTACCGCTTGGTAAATGTGGGAGCCGGACCCGCTATAAATGTATCGTTAAAAATAGAGAAAATGGGAAATATGCAAGAAGTTACTCCAGATATAGATGATATTATCGGAGCGAAAGTGTCACCAGAATTGGAGGTCTGCTTTGCTACTGGTCCCATAAATGACACTAATTATTTAAGGGAAGGTAACACTAGGCTTGCAGTTAAATACGAGGATATTTTTGGAAGAAAATATAAAACGGAATTCGCAGAAAAAAGAAATAAATTTTACCGAATTAAGAAATGCACGACTTCTTGCAATTTTTAAATCTACTCAACGGGTTGGAGGCTCAAAATGCTGAAATTCAAACCGGAAGATTGGAGAAAATTAAGAGAATACTTATTGCAGTGGAATGAATGGCAGGAAAAGGAGAAGAAAGCCGATATCACGGGGTTAAAGCCAATAATTGACATTATTGGCGCTGGTGTCACGTTGGGAGATAAATGGTTCTTTTATCAGGGCCTCATGGAATGGTCCGACAAGCAGCTCGTGCCGATCAGGCTGTCCGCCAAGGCAAAGGGAAATTCCTACCTTTACAAAAACCACATATACAAAACCGATAAAAAATATGCCAACAAAGAGCTGGTCACGCTGATTGAGGGCTTGGTGTAAGTCTTTTACAAATAATGGAGAATTTGTTCCGATGTATAAAAGGTATTGCTTTTTCCATAGCAATTTAGAATAGCTGCTATATCTTAAAAGATACATTAGTCAGTTAATAATTAAGCTAATGTTGAACTGTTTGTTTTTAGAAGATATAATATTTACTAAGAGATAGCTATATGGCAAATGATAACCATAAATCGCAATTAAAAGATGCCTCTGTTCAATTTATGTTAGCAGAGTTTAATAGAATACAGTTAGCAGAAAAGAGCAATCGTGATAGTGGAGACCGCAGAATCAATCTATATTTAACTCTTATATCCATTATAATTACTGGTGTAATTATTCTTCGGCAAATAATAACTATTCAAAAAACATCTACTATGAAGGAATTTTACTTTGCTGTTTTTATTGCTTTATTATTTCTTTCACTGATGGGTATTGTTATTTTACGATTATTATTAGAACGATGGCGTCTTTCAATTATATATCTCAGAAAATTAGCTAGAATTCGTAACTGGTTTGTTGAAAAAGATAAATCTTTATTGCCTTATCTAGTATACAGTATTAATGATTCAAAACCATCATTTATTTCAAAAAATTTCTTATCTTCTAGTTTAACTACTTTGGTTATCGTTTTAAATAGTATATTTATTTCGACATCAATTATATTTTCTATCATGTTGCTATTTAATAAATTAAGCATTGAATATACTATTATTTTAAGTGGGATACTCTGTGTCTTTGTCATATTTTTACAGTGTAAGCTAATAAAGAAAACATTTATTAAGTTTGAAAAAGATAAAAATTCATCGTTTCCTTTACAAAGGGATATTGGAGGTAAATGAACTTATGGGTTTATCATGGTATAGTGTTTTATTTGTAGATTTGGATGATACAATTATTAGAGGTCCTTTTGAAACTGCTGTTTTCCCAATAATTTTTAAAAAAATTTCAGAAAAATCAGGTTTAGATGTAAAAGAAATTCGCCATCTTATTGTTGAAGAAAATAGGTATAGACAACATAATAAGAGATTTTCGGCTACTTTAGCGATGGATTGGGATGATATTGTTCAAAAAGTTGCCTCAAAGTTAAGTGTCAGACTGCCTCATAATATTGTATTAGAAATTGTAAAAAATCATACTAGTAATAAGTATATAAAGGTAGTAGACAATGCAGATATGATTTTAAAAAAAATGAAATTAAATGAACCATCTCGCCCCATTGTAGCATCAACAAAGGGTCTTAGAAAATATCAAATGCCAGTTTTAAAAGCTTTAAATATATTAAAAATATTTGATGATATAATTACTCCTGATAAATTCAATAGCCTCAAAGATAATGTAAAATTTTATGGTACATGGCCCAAAATAACAAAACTTCAGATTACATTTGGTGATCATTATGAAGACGATATTTTTTATCCAAGAAAATTTGGATTTAAAACAATACTGAAAAATAGAGAAATAAAATCTAAGTTAAAACAAGATGGAAGGAAGTCTTTAAAAGCTTCACTATTTAAGAAATATCCTGTTAAACCAGATATTATTATACACTTATTAAACGAGTTACCAAATGCTGTCAAAAAAATTGAAGAGGCATATAAGTAGTTCTAAATAAAAAATATCTTGATAATTATCTGTCATCAAGCAGAATGGGACAATTTCTTAATTAGGGAGTGTTAAATGAGTATTAGGAAGCATCTATTTTATTTCTATAGATAGGTCGGTAAACTCCCTTTTGAAAGTGCCGAATAACCCTACTTTCAAAGGCACAAATTTTATGTCCCAAAACTAGCCCTCTAATTAGCATTTTTCCTAATTAAAGCAAAAAAATCTTGCAAAATTTTGTCATATAGTACTAAAAAATAATAAAGTACTGGCAACCAAAATTGATTCTCCTTTCCACACACTCGACCAGAAAGGCGTGGGAGAGCTGATGAAGGTGGCGATTGAGAAAGGAAGAAAGGGCCGACCAGATTTAGAAGTAGGCATTTGCGGTGAGCATGGAGGAGATCCCCAATCAGTAAAGTTCTGCCATCGGGTAGGAATGAATTACGTCAGCTGTTCCCCTTATAGAGTGCCTGTTGCCCGTCTCGCCAGCGCCCAGGCAGTCCTGGAAGAAAAAAAGAAAACTTCATAGTAATTGACTTGCAGCCACATAACAGTTGCATCTTATAGAAAAACCTAGAGGTATCAGTTGGTCTTAAGAAAAAGTTTATAATTAATGAGCTAATTAGCCGATAAACAGTTAAGCTACATAGGAATTTTATAAAGGCGAAAATATGGATAATAAAAAACCAAAAGATATTGATGAGTATAAAAAATGGTTAAAAGAGAAACACGGAATTGAGATTTCGATCCGGACACAAAGATATTATGATTCTGTAGCAAATAAGATTAAACAAGATTTTGAGAAATCAAATTGTTGGGTTGAATTAACTGAAAATCTTAATAAATACGACGGGGAATACTTAGCAAAAACTGGATACTCTCTGTTAGTATCTAGAGATAGACCAGGATTGGACATAAAACCTTTTGACTCTTTTTTATTAAAAACATTTAGAAAAAATATTATAGAGAACAAACGTTGGCCTGATAAACCGGAAGATGGATGGGTATTCTCCAATAACTGGTACTCTAAAATAAACGATATTGTAAGAACATTAATTGAAGTTAAGTATTTAGATGGGGTTGACTTTATAATAAATAAAGTAAAATCTATTTCCGGGAAACTCGGTATCGAGTGTAAAGTTTTTCTTGAGGCTACAGAAGAAGGATATTATGCTGCACATCTATATCCGAGACAAGAGTTTGAGATTCCAAAACCTAATTGGGACACAGAAAACGTTGATGTTTCAATTGAAATTCAAATAACGACACAACTACAAGAAGTCATTCGAAAATTGTTACACAAATATTATGAAGAAAGGAGAAAAGGAATAGAAAAAGAAGAGGGTGTTAAGTGGCAATGGAATTATGAAAGCGACGAGTTCGTAGCAAATTATTTGGGGCACATACTGCATTATGTTGAAGGCATGATTATGGAAATTAGAGAGAAACAAAAGGAGGGATAACATGGAAGAGAAATTTACTGAATATTTGAACTCTATAGGCATACCAGAGGCTCTCAATGAAAAAATTGAGAAGATTTATGAATTTTATCAGGAAATATTACCCGAAGAAATTAAAGACATCTTTGTAACTGATTACATGAAAAAAGATGGAACTAGAGAATATGAAAATCTTTGGTTTTTTTCTGAGAAATATGGTATGGAAGCGAAACAATTTATAATAAAGGACGACTTTGATATAACACCAATACAGAAACATGTATGTTACTGGTCTATCGAAAAACGGGATTACGATTTCAAAGAGGCAATAGATAACTCAAGACTTTTTTTGCACTTCAGGTTAGATAATAGGATAATGGGTGAGTTAAAAGCATCGAAGAAAAATTGTGACTATCTTAGAGATATAATCATTAAGTATATTAAACCAAATTTGAAAGATTGATTCCTAAATTAGAAAAGGGGTCAGAGTGATTTTTAACCATGATAATTGATTTAGGGCTTGATTTTTGAAGTTTTGAAATGGAGATCCATCCGCCTCAGGAGGATAAATAGTCGCTGTTGTCCCTATTTTTCAAGAAAATAAATAAGTCCACATTCCATTTATTTAGCGTGTCTAAAATTCCATATAATACTATATTTAACCATCGAGGGGGTGCTATGAGTAGAATTAATATAAACGAATATGATACTATTGAAGATAGTAAATACAATGGTAATATATCCATGCCAAGGATTAATGAACCTGTTCCCAGATTTATAGAAGATGTTTTAAGTAAATATTTAAAGAGAAAAATCAATCTTCAACCTGAATTTCAACGTCAATTTGTATGGAATAAAAAGAAACAAAAAGAGTTAATAAAATCATTATATTCTGGTATCCCTTTGCCAATGTTTTATTTTGCTGAAAGCATAAGAGATATTGATGAGGTTGTAGATGGTCAGCAACGTTTAACAACTATGTTTGGTTTTTTAAAACCGAAAAGAATTAATAAAAAATTAAGAGGGAAGATAATTCAAAAAGTGAAGATAAAACAAAATGGGAAGCATATAAGTTTAAATAAGATTAAAAAAGAGATAAGATTAAGAAAAATATATTGTGTGTATTTGCCTAAAACCTCAGTAAATTTTAAGTATGATATCTTTAGAGTTCTTAACCAAGGGGCTACAATGTTGAAAGCTCAAGAAATAAGAAACTGTTTATTAGCAAGCGAAAAGCCAGAATTTAATAAACTGTTAAAAGATATGGGAAAAAAATTAAGAAAGATTACAGGAATGTCATTTGATAGAATGTTGGGTGAAGAATTAGCGCTTAGATTTTTTGTTATAAATAGATATGGTTACGAGAAGGATATAACAAATATTATGAACAATCTTAGCACGATTAAAAAAGACTTTAATAAAAATGAAATAAAAAGGATGAGACGAAAAAGTCAATTTTTTATTAAGACACTAAAAAAAATATTTGGCAAAGATGTTGGAGACTGTTTTCAAGTACTAAAAAAAGGTTTAAAGCCACCTAAAAATAATAAATGGCGGTTGCATATATTTTCAGGTAAAATTAATCAGAGTTTGTTTCAATTACTCTCCTTTTATATACTAAAATATTCTAATTATCAATTAAATAGAAAAAAATTCTCAAAGATTAAAAAAGGCTATCTTAAATTACTTAAAAACAAAGGATTTGTTTCTGTTATTACAGGGGCAGGAACAAATAGCACAAGAAATATTCAGAAATCAAAGCAAATTTTTAAAAAGGTATTCTTAGATAAATATCTTGGCGATTGGGCGATTAAACATAGAAGAAATATTAGTTCGGCCGAAAAAAGAACTATTTTTAGAAATATCCCTTATTGTTATTTGTGTTATAAAAAATTTAGAAAAAGTAAATCATTTAAAAAAACTCATGCAGAACATATAGGACCTTATAGTTCTGGTAAGCAAAGTAAACTTAGCAATATTTTGTTAGCACATCCAGAATGTAATTTAGAAAAGAAAGATATGTCTTTAGAGCAATATAGGCAAACAAAAAGCTCTATTAAAAGGAGAAAAGTTAATAAGAAGAATATAGGGGAATACCTTAAAGCACTTAAAGAGTGGAATAGTGAATATAAATTAGACATGTATAGAAAATTAGTCAGATTTGCTAAAACAGATAGACATTTATAAAAAAGGGACGAGTAGGTAAACTTCCCTCTGAAAGTGCCGAATAACCCCACTTTCAGAGCCTCATTTTCCAGGTCCAAAAACTAGCCCTCTAATTACCTTTTTTGTTAATTAAAGCCAAAAAATCTTGCAAAAATTTAATTTTTATTGTACCATCAAAATATGAGCTCAGAAACCAACCCTTTTAGCGGCGTCGTATATAAAAGAGGGAACAGTTGGAGAGAGAAAAATAGGGGATAGACTACCCAAATGACAACGCCATTCACACCGACAGATTATATTTTAATGTTTACAGCGCTATTTCTTGGAGCATGTGCACTTTTCGCTCCTTATATTGCCGAAATGTTAAAACGAAAGGCATTTGCACCAAGAATTAAGATATTGTTTGAATTTGCTCCACCTTTTTGCCATAAAACTACCTGGCGTTCTCCCCTACATTCCCAGATTCACATTGAGGAACCAGTTTATTATTTCCGTTTTCTGGTGGTAAACGACGGGAAAACCCAGGCAAGGTTATGTGAAGTAGTTTTGGAAAATTTATGGATTTACGATAGTGCCAACAACCCACAATTATATTTAAACTTTTCCCCACTAAATATGCGTTGGGATGTGGGCCCACCGACTGAATTTATTAACATAAATCCTGAACGGAGAGTCTTCTGCAACATAGGTCATATTTCGTCAGCGAAATATCAGAAAGAAATAGAACAGAAAAAATTTGTCGATATACCTGGGTATGAAGGGAGTAACTTGCGTTTTAAGTTAGACCTTCTTAGGACTATGTACGCTCAACCTAACTGCTTCCCACCCGGAAGGTATATCTTAGAGCTCGGTTTATATTCGGAAAATGGAGGTTGTCAAAAAGTATTCTTCGATATTTCATGGAGTGGAAATTGGCAAGATGGCGATAGGGAAATGTTTAGAGAGGTCGTTATTGCACGTACGAGAAGCCCCATTTAATTGATACTGACTTTGCCTAGCATTATAATAAAAAAGGTAATAAGATGCGAAGCCCAAGAAGATACGCTTAAGATGCGAATGTAAAAGACAAGCCTAATTCAATGTCTCTGTCAAAAATTTGTCAGTATATGAAGCCTTTCCTTAAAGAGGTTTGTCCTCTTGGACGCTACTAAGGAGGGGCCTCTTCATTTGTTATCTATTGGCGAAATGTAATACGGTGGCAATATATCGGATATTGCGTTAGATAAGGTTGGATGAGTTAATGGGAAGAAATAAACGAGCATGGCGAAAAAAAAGATAGATATTATCAAAAGGGTCATATCAATTTTGGATTCAGTAGTAGATTACGCCCGTTATTCTGAAGATAGGGCGAAAAATTACTTAGAATATGCTTCAGGAACTTGGGTAGATGAAAAGAAACTCATTGCTCCCATAATCTTCCCTAAATTCTTAGAGCAGGTTCTTGGTTTTAAACTGGGAGAAAACATCGGGACTCAAGAAACAGTATCCGAGGGGAGATATATACCTGATTACATCCCTGTGGACACTCGGACCCATCCTTTTGTTTTTGATTGTAAGGGAATGGATACTGAGGATCTTTCAAAATGGTATGGTCAGATAAAGCGATATCTTGAAGGACAAGGGCTAAAATATGGGATATTGACTAACATGCGAGACCTTGATGTATATACTCTTGGATCTGAACAAGAGATCGAAAGCTTTAACTTTAATTTTGTACAACTTTACAAGGATTACAAAGAAAATCTAATTAATATCCTTGAAAAAGAAAACACAGAACGTTTTCTCCAATTTGTGGAGCGTTTCAAGTATATACCGTTAACCATAGATGAAAAGCTCCAGAGGATTGCAGAAGCAAAACCTTGGACTGGAGAAGAAACTTTAAATATTGAACTTTTAACCAAACGTCTCCACCATATTGTAGAATGCATCCATGAGGATGCAATTGCAAGCAAAGAGGTATTGGTTTTATTAAAAGAAGCAGATCCAGAAACGGCAAAGGCAATAGCACAAGAGATAGAATTGATTGCTTCAGAAATTGAACGGAGAAGGCAAGTAAAGAAAGCATCAATCGAAACTTTTGAGGAGATTATAAAGGCGCCTCCCCAGAGTCTTTTAGGGAGAGCTCTGGATACTTTCTTTTATCGTGTGGCATATTTCACGATGACAAGGCTCCTTTTGGCCCGAGCATGGGAGGACATCGGTTTTATAGATCAGAGTCTATATGATGGAGGTCTTGCTAAATGGTATGAGAATTTTAACAGAGAAATCCGCAGAGTTCTTAAATATGCCTTCGGTCTAGCTGCTGAACGTTATAAATGGCTCTTTAATATAGATAACAACTATACTTGGTATGAGCCTTCAGATGATACCCTAATAGAAGTACTTTATGAACTATCCAATTTTAATCTGGGAAAACTCAATCAGGATGTACTTGGCATAATTTATGAAGAATATATCGACAAGGTAGACAAAAAGCAAAAGGGACAATATTACACACCAAGAGAGATAATTGAATTTATCTGGAATAGAGTTGGGTTTACAAATCCAAAGGCCTTTTTTGGGTTCATTGAGGGCAAGAGACAACCCAAATATATCTTTGATCCTGCCACTGGTTCCGGGGGATTCCTTGTGGAAGCTGCGAGAAGAATCAGGGACGAATCCGATATCAACTGGAATGACTTCCAGGATGTTCTTGATGTTCGCACAGCGATTATATATGGTATTTGTGGCAGTGAAATTTCTATCTTTCCATATTACATTACCGAAGTAAATCTTCTCATCCAACTGACCCCCATTGTAAAGCAAATGATAAAACTCAGGAAGAGTTTGAAAGAATCTCTCCCCTTAGGGATAGTTCCTGTAGATGCTCTTTCTCTTTACAACCCAGAGCCCACTCTTTTACCTGAAGAGGAATACAAATTTGACCACATACGAGATATCTTGTCTCTGGAAAGACAGAAGAAGGCGGTTTTCCAAAAGATTAAGAAGCAATTTGATGAGAAATTTTCATACTGCTGTGCTAATCCACCGTATATCGGGGAAAAGGGAAATAAAGAACTTTTCAGGTCTACTCTCCAAAGATTTCCCTATTGGAGAGAATTTTATCAAGGGAAGATGGATTACCTCTACTTTTTTATTATCTTGGGACTTTCAAAACTCCGTAATCCAGGTAAAAAAACCACAGGCGGCAAACTTGGATTTATAACAAGCGCATACTGGCCCACAGCAGATGGTGCATCAAAATTGCGTAAATACATCCTTGAAAATGCGAAAGTAAAGGAGATGATATTATTTGAGGATGTGAAGATTTTCGAATATGCAAGAGGTCAGCACAACATGGTCTTCATCTTAGAGAAATGTGCAGGGAAAGATAGGGAGCGCGAAAGATCTGAAAATAGAATCAAGATAGTTAGAGTCTTAGCTAAACATCAAGAAATACCCGGAGATTCTATCCGTAAAAAATTAAGGTTTTTGATCCAACATATTGAGAAACATATTTATAAAGGTGAATGGCAGGACAAGTACATTAAGGTATTCTGGAACGGGGTAAAGCAAGGAGAATTATCCAAGGATGGTGGAGCTTGGATGCTTGGAGAAAAGGATTTGCTTATTGAGAAAATAGTTCTAGGAGGCGTGGCATTAGAAAAAATTTGTAATATCAACCAAGGAGTTATCAGCGGAATCCCAAGACTATCGAAAAAATACTATGATGCCCTTCCACCATCTCTCATAACACGTCATAACCTAAAAATTGGGGACGGTGTATTTGCTTTAACAAGGGCAGAGGCAAATAAGCTGCGTATTCAGCAAAATGAAAAATGTTTATTAAAGCCATATTTCGTCTGTTCCGACTTAGATAGATACTACTACAATAAGGGAAACATGCAATACTTACTTTATATCGGAAAAGACTTCGACGCAAAAAAATTTCCTCGAATTCTCGCTCATCTAGAAAAATTTAAACCAGCATTGGAAAAGAGAATCCACAATTATGGCGAAAAATATCCATGGCATAGACTTCATAGATTTAGAGATGAAAATATATTTACTGCACCCAAAATAATTACTCCCAACTTTTCTTCTGTTAATACCTTTGTGTATGTGAAAGAGCCGCTATATGCAGAATTTGATATCTATTTTATTCGGTTAAAAGAGAATATTCCAGAATCTCCTCTTTATCTTGAAGGCTTACTAAATTCAAATCTTTTAGATTATTGGTGTGCCAAGCATAGCAAGAGAAAAGGGGAAAAGGGTGAAACTCGAGTATATAACAATTCTTTACTTTCCCAGATTCCAATCAAACGTATAAGCTTTGATAACCCCGAAGAAGTCAAGATGCACGACGAAATCGTAGAGAAAGTAAAGGCTATTAGAGATAAAATGGTTGAGCTTGCCAGTTATTCAAAATATTTTAAAGGAATAAGACTTACGCGTTTAAAACGCCAAGATCCCTTGCCTGATGTAAACCCTGAGATTATTGTCCAAGCTTGCCAACCTGAAAAAAGATTTTCTCTGAGAACTCACCAGGGCATTAAGATTATCTACAGTCATGATTTCAAAGAGGCAAAGTTTATCTTGAACAAAGTTGGGAAGGTCGAGTTAACTTTGGAAAGCCCTGAACTCAAACTCATTGGTAAAGACCGAAAGGTGATTTTCCTAAAAGGTCAAGAGGAACTCCTTCAGATTATTTCTATGATTCTTGAAAATCATAAAAATGAATTATGGATCACTATTAAAGAAATGCCATTTATCTCTGAAACTGTAGAAGATTATAATAACAAAAAACAAGAAATTTTGGGAAAGGCAGTCACTTTAAAGACGGAAATCCAGGAACTCCAAACCTCAATAGATACGATAGTTTTTAAACTCTATGGTATATCAGAGAATATGGTAAAAAGAGAATAGGAGAAAATGGAAAAATAGGCACACCAAGGCTGTTAAACACCTGTGAAAAAATTGCAGAATGGAAAAGAGAAGAGAAAAAGATAGGAAAGGACAAGTAGGTAAACTCCCTTCTGAAAGTGCCGAATAACCCCGCTTTCAAAGGCACAAATTTTATGTCCCAAACTAACCTTCTAATTAACATTTTTGCTAATTAGAGCAAAAAAACTTGCAAAATTTTAATTTTTGTGCTATATCATTAAAAATGGGACCCTCCCTTAAAGAGGCTTGTTCTCTTGGACGCTAATAAGGATAATGGTCCTTTAGGGAGCGCAACGGAACTACTTAGAACGTCGTGAGAAGGAGAAATTGTATGAGGAGAAAGCTAAGATGTAGAGACTGTGGATTTGAGAAGGACATAGAGGATACCCCTTTTGAGAAGTTGAAATCGAAAGACATAAAGATCAAGGGTAGTCCTAAATGTGATAGGTGTGGCAGTGAAAATGTCGAAATTATTTAGGGAAATTGTCAAAGACCTAAAATCATTTTATTCCATTATTTAGAGAATCACCGTGAAAGGAAATTTATTTTTTGAAGGCAATCCTTGCTATATTTAGAATTGAATCTCCCCATTAACAAGTCGTGAATTTGTTGAAGATTCACTCAAGGCGCATTTAAAACTTAAAAAAGAAAAAATGCCAATATATCGCAATTCGTTCGGATATGAACAAGTTGTGCGAAATGGCCTGTACAAGAGGTCTGGATAAGAATGCAAAGGCCGAAAGTCGAAGTCAAATATTATTTTTTTCCGCAACAACAAGCCGAGTTGTTAGCTGATACCTTGAGAGATGACTTTGATGTGAGGTGTAGGAAGTTATTGCTTCGCTATCCAGTTGGCGTAATCGAGATCGCTTTGGGCGTCTTGGCTGGAACTGTAGGGTCAATCGCTCTCAAGAAGTTTGTGGAATTGGTTGTCGAAGATATCTACAAAGGCTTAAAAAGGTTTCTGAAAGCGGTCAAATTCAAGAAAGGTCGATTGCTAGAACTCAGATTGTCATTTGAACTCAAAGGAGTGTGCTTCACAGGTAAAGTGACATCACACAAGAAGAAGGAATTTTCTCAAGCCTTTAAAACTTTGGGTAAGTTGTTCGAAATAGCTAAGCAGATTGTTAGTAGCAATCGGTTACCGAAGGATATCGTACTAGAAGAACTGTATCCCAAAGATGGTGCCCAAATCAGAGTGCTCGATGGAACCAATCCGCTTCCTAAGAAGCTTGAATGGGTTTGCGTTGAGTTTGGCCCTGAACTAGGTTTATGGAAGGTAGAGCGCATACATAAGGATGGTTTTGGCACCTTCGTCATAAAAGAAAAAGCAAGGCGACTTCGTACAAGGCGGCATACACGACGCTGAAGTTCAAAGACCGGTTCTTCGCTCGGGCCATTGCTTCGCATACACTGAACTGTTAATTGACATTTTCATTAGATAAAATGAAAACAAAAGGAGGAGTAGAAATGAAGGACACGAAACAGCGAGAGCCAAAACCTAAAGAAAAATGGGCACGACTTTACGTGGATCAATCGGCGGACAGTGTAGAAGCGGTCAAACTTCTGCGCAATTCTGGCTACCGCGTAATTACGTTTCCGGTTAATGGTAAAATAGGTCCCGAGCTGAAATTAGAGAAACACGTGTACAAAGGGTTGGAGGAGATAAAGAGTCTGATTGAAAAATAGAAGCTAAGAGATAACAAATGTGTGTTGGGGTTGGAGGATTAAGATGAGAAAATATATTCTTGTCTTCGCACCGCCAGGAGTTAAGCTTGGCGATGCAGCAGATAGACTCGCAGAAAAACTAAATGCAGAAGCTGTGGATATAGAAAAAGAGATTAAAAGCGATCCCCAAACTGAGAGGGCACTGGAGGATATCAAGGCGACCTTCACCCGGCCTATCAATATGGAGACTGTAACGCATAATCTGCCGCGAACAAAAATTAGCAAATTATGGAAGGATGCGGTGGCCCGCTGTTTGAAAAAGCTCGAAGAATCCAATAAACCTATTAAGATCATGTCTGGGCACTTAATTTACTGGAGTGGTAAACGCAATGAGTTCTATTCAGTTATCGACCCGGATGACCTCCATCCAAACACGCATCCTCAGCGTAGACTTAAGCCAGACTGTATTCTGTTGCTTGTTGATGACATCTATGACATGTACGAGAGATTACCCGTGCTATACTCTCCCGATAAGGTTGACTCATTCATGAGAAAATTAGAAAGGGATATGAATATTGACGTAAGTAGCCTCTCTAAAGAGCAATTATCATCATTAACTATGGGATGGGAAATAAGAAATTTACTACATCTTCTTTCTTGGCGACACCTTGAGCCTATCATAGCCGAAAATTTGGCTCTACAGTTAAAAGCTAGGTTTTTAGTATGGCCTATAAAGCAACTTATAGAATCTATAAAATCTTGGCTTGAAGATTCGCAAACCACATCAATATATCTTTCACATCCCATAACAGACCCCCGAGGTGAAAGAAATGAGAGTGGGGAGTGGCCTGAATTTACGAATGAGATAAATCAACTGCAGGAAATATTATCTAAACAGGGAATTACTCTAGTGATGCCCACTGGAATAGATGAGCTGAGGTTTCAGGTTAGAAAGCGACAATATACTGGATATCTGGAAGACCGATGGCCTCCTATGGTAGAGGATGAGACTAAACTTCTTTATACTCAACCAGATAACGCTAAGGATATTAACTATAATACTTTGTTGTTGCCAAAATATTGGAATTTTCAGGGGCATAAGCTGCTTCTGCTTGAAAATAAGAAATACGGTAAAACTCTAAAAAGTGAAATTAATGCTTTTTTGCAAGTTTTAGTTCGAGAGATTGAAGCACAAATATCCTCTAGGGATTTTCTTTTTATATACCATACTGACGGCTTAATGGTTTTTCGCCCTTATTATGCGAGGAAACCAAGACCTGCTTTTTCGGGAGGTGTAGATGCCGAGGTTAGCCTGTGGGAAGATATAGTACAGTTAAAGGGACAAAAACGTGTTGCTTTCGTGCATTTTGAAAGGGATGTCGAATCCATGTTGTGTGCAAAAAAAGATAAGATTTTCGCAGAGTTCGTAGATACAGTATGGGGATTGTTAAATAAAGAACTTTGCATAGAAAAAAATACTGTTGAGAACATGGTGCGGAATAAAGGGAATATAAGGGAAGTAGAAAGCATTTTAAACAGAGCAAATATAGCTCAACGGGACAGATTAAGGCTTAAAAAAGCAGTTTCTGCAAATTGGAAAAAATGGAAAATCGAACTACTTAAGAAATATCTTACTAATGTAATAGATGTAGAGGAAGCGTCTATAGGGGTATGGGTTTTTAGAGATTTTGACTCAGTAAAAGCAGAGGCGTCGAAAATAGCTAGTTTTCTAAAGAATGGTTCTCCAACGGGCAATAATTGGGAAGATCAAATTGAGAATTTATTTCCAGACAATTCTATTGATAGACGAGTAGGTAAACTCCCCTCTGAAAGTGCCGGATAACCCCACTTTCAAAGCCACAAATTTTATGTTCCAAAACCAGCCTTCTAATTCACATTTTTGCTAGTTAGAGCAAAAAATCTTGCAAAATTTTCATCTTTGTCATATAATACTAAAAAGAGGATTATTATGAACATAAAATCGTTTTTAGTCGCCAGCATTGTATTGACCATGATGCACATTAGCCCCACT
>JAHLWT010000003.1 GCA_019057775.1 Promethearchaeota archaeon | reverse complement strand
CCTATAAGATCTGGAATAGGCCAGCTTGCAAAACAATACTTAGAAACTGCGCAAGAGCCAAGTTTTCAGATATCACCATTTGGTAACACAACCTCCAATCCATTTATCATAGCGCCATGATCGCCATATTTTTGAGATAAATATCCAGAACCATGGATTAATACATTTCCAGCAATTGTTGCAGAAGGAGGGGCATCAGGGATGGGGGGTTGTAATTTAGGATAATTCTCATTTAAATAAAAAAGTAATTGTCCTGTAGTAACTCCTGCTTCTATAAGAGCATATTGGCTTAATTCATTAATTTCAATTATTTTATCCATCCTTTTCATATCAACTACAATTCCACCTTTAACGGGAATTATTAAACCACTAAGAGTTAGCCCTCCGCCCATTGGAACTAAGGGGATAGTTTCTTTATTTGCTAGTTTCATGATTTCTTGTACTTCCTCAGTGGTCTTAGGCATCACTATAAAATCTACAGGGCGGGGTTCAGAAGCTCCAGGGTCTTGAGAATAAATAAAAAGATCTTCGGGTTTATTCGATGCAAAATCTTTCCCAACAATTTCCTCCAAATTTCTTAAAATCTCGTCTTTCTTCAACATGATCAGCTTCATAATTGAATATATTTAATAACTAAAATTGGAATATTGAGATATTTATTGTTAATTACTTCTTATTTTTTAATATTTTATTTTTTTTAAGTTATATCTATTGCATAAAAATATGAGATCTTGTCAAATTTATTTATACAATGTAGTACATTAAAAAAAAGATATAATAGATAATCCAATTTAAAAAATGATGTATCTTTAGAAATGAAATCTGAATAATTGTTGATGGATTAACTATTTTTTTATTGCCCAAAAATAATTTCCGTGTTCTTTTATTAGCTTGATATTTTTAAAACCAATACCTTTAATTAGCTTTTTAAATTCGTTCTCATCATAAAATCGAGCACCAAAGCTAACCTCGAGCCATTTATGCATTATATCATATAACTGAAATTTTTTCTTAGGGGAAAAAGTATCAGGAATCATGCTTTCTCCAACAATCAATAAACCATCATCTTTTAGCAGGTTATAAATATTCTTTAAGGCACCTAATCTATAATTTTTATCAGGATCCATTTCATGGAGGACTTGATTTAATATTATAAAATCAAATTTTTTATCTGTTATTTGCATGTATTGTTCTAGTGGAATTTCATTTACTATAACTCGATCACTCCAATAATGTTCATCCATAAGCTTTTTAGCATGTTCTATTCCATTAGGATCAATATCAATGCCTACAAATTTTGCTTTTCTATATTTTTTTGCCCAAATTTCTAAATTAAAGCCATATCCACATCCAACTTCAAGAACAATGGCACCATTTAATAGTTTCTCTTGATCTTCAATGAAATATTTAGCAAAGAGTCGTTCTGTTAAAGTTCCTACTCTGGCACTTGATTGTTGGCCTGTTTTATAATCTTCGGGAGACATATCAAGAATAGCTCCAATCTTTCCTGATTTAAACCCTTCGAGTATACGCTCTTGATATCCCACAATTTTATAAAAATTACTAATTGTACCTCCAACGTAGTATTTATGGTCGCGATTAATGAGAATATCAAAAACATGTGGTGCTGTTTTAGCAACTCTTTCTGAAGTCTCATCAATTTCGAAAATTCCGCATTCGAGACCCATGTGAAACCAAGCATCCAGGTATTTCATGTTTAGTTTTAAATTTTGCGATAGTTCATCAAGCGTAAATGATAAGCAAGTAATTTTCTCCACGGATTTCTCTGCTTTAGCTTTTTTATATAGGTAATCAAAAATTCCAAGACGCATCCCTATTCCAAACACGAGTACGGTTTGAAACCCAATCATATTCGTTATGGCAAATTTCTTCATTTGTTCTTTTAATGAAATTTCTTCTTCTCGAGTCATTTTTTTTTTTTTAAATTTGTTTTATTATACCTGAATAAGATGAATAATATAATTAATATCGAATAGCATAAAAAATATAGAAAATTTGGTAGAAGATTTTAATTTACTTAATCTTAATTAAGTCTCTACTAGCAATTATATTAATATTTAATTCAAGCACATTTTCAATGAGAATATCTCCCATTTTTATAGGAGCTTTAGGCTGACTTTTAGCAATTTCTTTCAAAGTTTCTATTAGTTTATCCTTAGGAATTGGTTTATCAGATCGAACAGGAACTAAAGGTAAAAAACCGTTCTCTACTCGCATAGTTGTCGTAAGAATTCTTTTTGGCGCAATAAATTCTTCTCTTGCGTATACTTCTCCACGCTTACATGAATGGCCTTCAATTATCAGTTCGCCATTAATATTTTCAACATGTACAAGGCAGCCTGTAGGACAAATAATGCATCTTATATCTTTAAATCCTTCGGGAAGTTCTTGATCAATTTCATTAGCTTTTGTAGACAATATGTATTACCTCTTTTTACATTTATTCATCTTCAATAAGAACCTCTGGTCGAGGAATAACTTCAACTTCTATTCTATGGATATTCAAATCTATTTTCAATTCACTTAGATTTAATTTCAACTCAATCATTTCGCTAGGAATTACGTAGCTTCTTTTTCTCTTATATAATATCTTATTGTTATTATCTTTAAATTGAATTAAGATTCTTCTATCCGGTCTTTTTACTCGAAAAGTAAAAACAATATCTTTAGATACGTCAGATTTATTGATTAAATCTGGTTTTATATATTTCACGTTATCGCCAGCAATACAGTTGATTTGTTCCTTCTTTTCAATGTGAACCCCTAATCGTTCTTTAACATATTCTACAGCATTTAAACCAGCTCGTTTTGCTTCAGCGGTTACTAAATCTACTAAATCATGAACTTGTAAGACATTCCCGCATGCAAATACACCACCAATTGTGGTCTCCAAATTATTATCTACTATAGGACCACCCATTCCAGAAATTTCAGCACCCGCTTCTCGAGATAATTCATTTTCAGGAATTAAGCCTACTGACAACAAGAGAGTATCACATTCAATAAATTTATCAGAACCAATTACGCGATCGAAATTTCTGTCGACTTTTGAGATAGTAATCCCTTTAACTCTATCTTTTCCATGAATTTTTGTTATTGTATAACTAGTTATTAGAGGAATTTCATAATCTTCTAAACATTGTACTTGATTTCTTATCAATCCACTCACATAAGGTTGTATCTCGACAACAGCTTTCACCTGACATCCTTCCCAAGTTAACCGACGCGCCATTATCATTCCGATATCCCCGCTTCCTAAAATCACATATGTTCTACCTGGTAAATACCCTTCAATATTTACAAACCTTTGAGCTTGACCTGCTGTATATATCCCAGCGGGTCTAAAACCAGGAATATTAATTGCTCCCCTTGTCCTTTCACGACAACCCATAGCTAGTATTATTGCTTTCGATTTTATTTCGATAAGTCCTTCATCATTATTTACAGCATATAAAGTTTTATCCTCTGTAATTTCAATTACCATAGTATCTAATCTAGTAGGAATTTCTAATTGTTTTACTTCATTGATAAACCTCTGAGCATATTCCGGTCCAGTAAGTTCTTCCTTAAACTCATGAAGTCCAAATCCATTATGGATACATTGTAATGTAATCCCTCCTAGCTCACGATCTCTCTCTATAATTAGAACATCTAATCCGGCTTTTTTTACTACAATTGCCGCTGCCATTCCAGCTGATCCACCACCAATAATAGCAACATCAATATCATATTTTTTCATTGTTCACTATCACCCCTCAAAATGTCTTTTAGAATGAAGTCTTTTGTTTTACCAATAAGGATATTTGTGTCTTCTCCTCTTTTAGTGATTTCTTCATATGCAACATTTAACTCTCGAGATAATATTTCTATTACACGGGGGCGACAAAATCCTCCCTGACACCTTCCCATGCCTGGTCTACATCTGAATTTTACACCATCTATGGTTCTTGCACCTACAGGAGCATTAATTGCATCAATTATTTCTTTTTCTGGAATGAATTCGCATCGGCATATGATTCTTCCCCATGCGGGATTTTCTTGTATTTTTGTATCAAGCTGGTCTTTAGTGAAATCTTTAAATCGTTCTGGTTTTAGTCTTATAGGATTATAATCCTCTTTTATGTGTAATTCTATGCCTAATAATTCAAGGAATTCGACTACTTTTTCAGCAATCGCAAAAGTTGCTGTTAATCCAGGGGATAAAATTCCAGCTACGTTAATAAAGCCATAAACATCAGTATTATCAATGATAAAATCATAAGTGTCAGGAACAGCCCTTAAACCTGCGAAATTCCTAATAGAACTTCTTGCAGGAATATTAGGTACAAGTTTTAATCCTCCTTCTAAAATTTCTTTTAAACCTGCCGTTGTGGTTGATGTATCTTCTCGATCAGTTATATTTTGGGCATTGGGACCAACAAATGTGTTTCCATGCAATGTAGGGCACACTAATATTCCTTTTGAAACTTTCGTAGGAGAAGGAAATAAGATTTTATTCAATTGAAGGGTGTTTCTGTCAAAAAGAATATATTCACCTTTCCTTGGCATTATACTAAAGTAGTCCAACCCTAACATCTTTGAAATGCTTGACGCGTGAAGACCTGCAGCATTTATTAGGTTTTTTCCCTGGAATTCACCTTGGTAAGTTCTAACTGTGAATATATAATCTTGATGCTTGATCTTAACCACTTCATGGTTCCGGAAGAATTTAACTCCATTCGTTGCTGCATTTTCGGCTAGAGCAAAAGTCAATTCATAAGGACTCACAAGACCAGCAGTTGGAGCATGCAACACTCCTACGACTTCATCAGTGAGATTTGGTTCCATCTCTTTTATTTTTTTTTTATCAAGTATAACTTCCAAGCCCTGTATACCGTCTTCTGTGCCTTTTTTTCGATATTCCTCTAAACTTTTAATCTGACTATCTTCTAATGCCACTATAAAAGAACCTATTCTCTTAAAAGGAAAATTTAGTTCTTTTACTGCTTGATTATATAATTTATTCCCTCTGATACACAAATAACGCTTAACATATTCCCTTGACGAAGCATACCCTGCGTGAACCACACCAGAATTGGTTTTTGTTGTTCCTGAAGCAACCTCCGCTTCTTTTTCCAAAAGACATATTTTTAAATTATATTTGGAAAGAGTGCGAGCTATACTACATCCGGTAACACCGCCTCCAATAATGATTATATCATAGATCAATGCTATATTTACCTTTAATTTGGTATTTACAATAACTACGTATTATGAATATAGAATCTAATCTTAAAAAATTTAAATATCTTTTAAAAAATTTTCATAGGATATAATTATTTTTTCATTATTAGTGGTAGATTAAATATCAAATATTTCTGGCTTATCTCTTAAACTATTTTTATCCTTTATATAAGATAAACCAATAGAAACCAAAAGATATTGAATACAATTGCTAGAATAATTAATGCCTTAGTGATTGGGTTCAAGATCGTGCTTTTTAACGATTTTGTCAGTCTTAAATCGAGAGCTTTATCAACAAAGTGTTCAATAGGGTTAAAACTCGGGTTAACGGCATTTTTTAAATGAATCGAACCCAAAAAACGAGGTCGTGAAAGATTTTTTATGGCATAATCTAGGCTATCAGATGAAAGTAATTTCTTATCTTTCCTAAGAAAGTTATCAGTTTTATCAGATTCGTTCATAATTTTCTCAATTTATCATTTATTTCTTATTTGGTATCAATATTTAATATTCAATTTTTCTTAAATTCTTTTCGCTTATAAAATGAAAAAATTGGAACCTTTAACCCAATATAAATTAAACTTACCAAAAGGATTCTTGAAATTTTTTAGCAGTTCCATCTAAAGAATCATCAATTAGATTCTTAAAGTTATTAAAAAACGAGACATCGCTATCCCAATTGTCTAATACATCTCGAGAATAAGTTTTAAAAAATTGGTCGCTAATAACTCTCAACTCAGCTGTGACCTTTTTGTTTTTTATTTTATTCGAGGCATTTGCGACAAATAGAAGAGGTGTCCTTTTAATAATCACAAACCGAATATCACTAAGTGTGAAATTAGATATCCCCCCATCCATTAATTTTTCAGCATATATATTTAAAGCACTAATAAGAGCTCCGAAAATTTGGGGATTTACTCTTGGATCTATCACTCGACTAAATAGGGTTACACCACTTTCAGTTAAAATCCAGATATCTCTAATAATTTTTCCCAAGTAACATCGCTTTTATGAAATTTGATCTTTTCAACATTTATAATTTAAGATAATATTATAATTGTGATTTTATTAGAAAAATTTTAGTAAAATGATAAAAACGTTAGAAGTAGATGGCCATTGTTTGTAAAATAAAACTTCAATTTTATTATAATTTCTAAAAGAATAAAAGATATCTAAAGTCGTTTAAGATAATATATTAAACTTAGAATCATAAGACCATTAAAAATGGAACGAAATTATAACAAAATCTCTAAACCACAATTTGAGAGATTAAAGGAAATTGTGGGAGAGGAGGCTATTTTTGATGAATATGAAATCAGATGGACCTATGCTTTTGGAGGGTCAATATTTAATAAGGATTGGATTCCAGATTTAATTATTATACCCCAAAATAAGACACACATTTCTGAGATTCTAAAAATTGCGAATAAAAATAAAATACCTGTGGTACCTCGAGGTAGTGGAACGAGTTTATCATCTGGTTCTTTAACTCCTTATGGGGGGATCGTTTTAGATCTAAGCAAAATGAATAGAATCATTGAAATAAATATAGAAAACAATATTGTTGAGGTAGAACCAGGAGTAATATGTGATGATTTAAACAATATCTTAAAACCATATGGTTATTTTTTTCCTCCAGATCCGGGCTCAAGCTCCGTTGCTACTATTGGTGGAATGGTGGCTAGTAATGCTGGAGGGATACAAGCTTTCAAATATGGTGTTACTAAAAATTATGTACTCTATGTTGAAGTTGTACTCCCAGACGGGCGAATAATGAGTTTAGGGTCAAAGGTTTTAAAATCCGTTTCTTCTTACAATTTAAAAGATTTATTTGTTGGTTCTGAAGGAACTTTAGGAGTTATTACAAAAATTGGGTTGAGGATAATACCATTTCCAAAACATAGAAAACTTGGAATATTCATCTTCGAAAACGTTGAAGATTTAAAAGATGCTGTACTTGAACTGAGGAGAAATGGAATTGTGCCAAATTTATTAGAGTTTATGGATAAGCTTATTTTAAAAGCGGTTTCTGAATTTTTAGGTGGAGAATTCTTAGATTTTCCAAATGGATATGTTTTATTAGCTGAAACCGATGGAAACTCGATAGAGGAAGTTGATCAAACTTTCGCAATCATATTAGATTTAATTATTCAAAAAAATCCAATATTCCATAAAATTGCCATGAATGAGGAGGAACGAGAGCGGCTTATTCTAGCAAGAAAAGTTAACCTTCCTGCTTTATCGCGAATTAGACCAAATACTTGTGTTGAAGATTGCACCATCCAAATTTCTGATTTTGCGGATGTCATTCATAAAATCGAAGAAATTCCAAAAAAAATTAATGCTAAAAACTTGCTAGTAGCCATATTATGCCATATGGAGGGAAATTTACACCCTACATTTTTATTTAATGAAAATGATGAACAAGATGTAAAAGATTTTGAAAAAGCATTAGATTACCTTTATAAAGAAATAATTATGCCAGTTGGTGGGAGTTTAACTGGTGAGCATGGAATAGGAAAAATTAAAACTCCTTACTTGAAACTTGAACATGCTCCAGAAGTTATTGAATTAATGAGCCAAATCAAAAAACTATTTGATCCGAACATGATCTTAAATCCCGGGATTGGGAAAGGAGATTTAGTCTCTTTAAAAAGCAAAAAGAAAGTAAGAACTTTAAAAAATCAGTCTGATAAAATCTTAGAAATGAAATGTATGCGATGTGGTTTTTGTATTTCGTGTCCATCACGCATTGAATATACATTAGAATCTTATAGCCCAAGAGGTCGTTTAAGTATTTTAAATGGATTGGTCTATGGTGAGCTAAAACTCACGGATTTAATTAGCAAAATATTGCACACATGTTCATTGTGTGGATTATGTCAAACAAAATGTCCAGCTGGAGTTAATACTATAGAAATTTTTGAAAAAGCAAGAGAAATAATTCATAAAAAAAGTGAGAAGAAGTGAAGTTTGACTATGGAAAAGAAGGTATAGAGATAAATCTTGATCCTTCATGGAATGTGACTGTTTTTCGTCCTGTTGAACAAGAAGTAATAAAAGATACTAGCAAGAAAATTAAAGAAGCAATAAATAATCCCATTGATTCTGCACCTCTTAAAGAAATTGTTAAGATCAAGAATAACTTAAATAATGTCTGTATTGTTGCAAGTGATGCAACAAGACCTGTACCATCATATTTGATCCTAGAACCTCTTGTAGAGGAATTAAATAATTATGGAATAACTGATGATAAAATTGTAATCTTGATTGCTACAGGACTTCATCGACCGTCTCATGAAGATGAGATAGAACGGATTTTAGGAAGAAATCTCAAAGAAAGAATTAAAACTATCAATCATGTTGCAACTGACAAAAATGCTATGATTGACTTAGGAAAAACAAGTAATAACATCCCCATTTTCATCAATAAACACTACTATGAAGCAGATCTAAAGATTGTGACGGGTTATGTTGAACCCCATTTCTTTTTCGGATTTGCAGGGGGGAGAAAATCCATTATCCCAGGAATATCTGGAGCAGAAACGATCCAAGCTAATCATTCAGCTGAACTTATTGCTTCCCCGCATGCAAGGTTTGGAATTTATCATGATAATCCCATGCATAAAAATTCAATTGAAGGATATAAATTTGCTGGTGTGGATTTCACAATAAATGTATGTATTAATGAAAAGCATCAAATAACTCAGATCGGAGCAGGAGATATCGAAAGAACACATGAAAAACTAGTTAATTATCAAATGAAACATATTTTTAGAGAAATCAATGAACCGTATGATATTGTAGTCTGTGGAAATGGAGGATATCCATTAGATATTAACCTATATCAAGCAGTAAAAAGTATGGCCATCGGAGAAATGGGTGTAAAAGACGGAGGAACAATTATTTCTGTTAATGAATGCGCTGACGGAGTCGGCATAGGGCAAGATGAATTTAGAGATTTGTTATTTTCCAGTATGAGCCCTAAAGAAATCCATGAAAATATCTTAAACAAGGAAATCGTCGTTCCAGATCAATGGGAAATCCAAGTTCTTGCAAGAATACTCATGAAAGCTAATATTTTTGTTGTTTCAAAACTTTCTGAAAGTAAATTAGGTAATATTGACTTAAAATATGCAGAAAGCGTTGAAAGTGCCATTAAAATCTCTCTAAAAAAACATGGGCAAAATGCAAGAATATTAATTTTACCAAATGGACCACAAATCCTTCCATTTTTAATCTAGAAGGTTTTAAGAAAAGATTACGATTAATTCAATTTTAACCAGATAGAGCTTGTATAAACTAAATTTCTATTAATTATAATTTATAGGTTTCCCACGAAATGCCCATAGAATGTTTGTTCTTGAACATATCGCATATTGTAACAGAAAAGCTTTTAAATAGTGGTGTGATCAATTTATGACATATATAAATATACATAATACATGAAAAAAAAAAACCTAATTATAATTTAAAACTGTTAAATTTTAATACCATAATTGATCATTTAGATCACAGAAACATGGCTTTCGTTGATCAAAATCAAAATTGGTTAATAATAGTGCAAAATATATTTGGTACAAAAGTGAATAAACATGAGTTATAAAGATAGACTACGTTCCACAAAAGTCAATTCAGAAGAAGATTTAAGCTGTAGTTCAGATGCTATGTGTTGTGATAATCCTTGTATTGAATCCCGAGAGGGAGATAATGTATGCTTGAATTGTGGTATGATTATCGGTCGTAATCTTGTAGGTAATGAACGAAGAGCGTATACTGTTGAAGAAGTAAATAAAAGACGACGTACAGAACCAAGATGGAGAGAATTTGGACCCAGAACTATGTTGCCAAACTCTAAAATTGATTCAAAAGGTCGTTTGATTAATGCCCGAGGTAAAACTCTCTTCTCACGATTATCAAAGATTCAAAATTCATTAATTTCAAGTATCGAAAGAAATTTCTGGGAAGCAAAGCCAAAGTTAAAAATGCTTACTTCCAAGATGAATATTCCTGAATACATAAAAGAAACTGCTTGGAAAATTTATAGTGTTGTTGCTAAAAAGAAGTTAACAATGGGAAGATCTATTGATGGTTTTATTGCTGCTTCTTTATATGCTGCAATTAGGGTACATGAATTCCCAAGATTGCTTGAAGAAGTTTGTGAAGCTTCAATGACTCCAAGAAGAACAGTTCACCGTTCTTTAGGGATGATTGTAAAAGAGGTGCTCCCAGAGCTGCTTTTAAAATATAAACCCATTACAGCAGAGCAATTGGTATTTCGCTTCGGCAACGATTTAAGCTTACCGATGGAAGTACAGAAAAAAGCAGTCAATATGTTATCAGAAGCCTCAAAGAATGGCTTATTGAGAACAGGCAAGGATCCAAAAGGATTAGCTGCAAGTGTTATCTACATGGCAGCTAAGGCAAGTAATTGTAGGAAAACGCAAGCAGAGGTCTCAGAAGTGGCGAAAGTAACCGAAGTCACACTTCGAAGCCGTTCCAAACAGATTAAAAACAAATTGGTGTAGAACTTACTTATTTAATCTCGTTGACCACCCTTTTTTATTTTTTTTTTATTCTTTTTATTTTTTCTAACATTGTTTAATCAATTTAGGAATAGGTTTGTATAATTTAGAATGTACTCGAAAAATGAAATTTATATCAGAATACCTTTTTTAAGATAATAAAGATTAAAATCAATAAGCAAATATTTGGATGTTTTATATGAATGAAGAAGAGAAAAAAAGTTCAGAGTCTAAAAAACAAACCGCTGAGGATGTTGCTAAAGCGATGGTTGAGAATATGAAAAAAAATATGGAAGATCCGAATTTCTTGGATGATAAAGAGAGAATGCTTCAAAAAGTACGGGATAGCGTATTGAAGAAAAGAGAGAAAAAAAGAGACGACAATTAAGGTATATTATCCATAGATCCAACACTCTTAAAGATCTAACAAATTTAGTTAAAGGAACTTTCAATTATTATTCATTGAGCGGTTTGCTTCCAACCAATTGCTAATAGTACACCATAATCATCAATAATATCTATATTGATGAGCCCTAGGTTTTGTAGAAGCGTTCTTAATTCTTTGAAATTATATATAATACTACTATTAAATTCATTATAAAGTTGAAGAAGGATATCTGCATAGTAATTTTGAACAAGTTTCACTTCAGTTCTGCCTGTTAAGGCAAAAACTCCACCAGGTTTTAAAACTCTCATTGATTCGTTTAGAAACTCTTTCAATTCTAAATCAAAATATTTTACATTTTTATGAAAACGTGCTAGAAACACAAAATCAAAAAAATTTTCAGGTTCACGTATCATCCCCCTATCAATACTAGAATATTTAATATTATTTAGACCATATTTAGAGAGATTCTGGTACCTTATTTTGTCAGTTAAAACATAGACCTCCTTTGAGATATTTGAAAGTAGTTTAATTTGCATGATATCAGTAAATTCGTCAACCATCACTAATAATGCAGCTTCTTTATTTATCAAATTGTGCTTTTTAACAGTAGGTAAAGCTAAATGTAATGGAAATTCAAATATATTTAATAAGGATGTTTGGATAAAGCTTTGGAGAACCAATTTAATAACATAAAAAGTAATGCTGGTTGGTTCTAAAGTTTTTTTTTTTCCTTTTTCATTGAAAAATTTAATAAAGAAAATTAATGAAGCCCTTAATTACTAAACTTAATTAAAAGTATCGTGAAATTTAATAAAAAAGAATAGAATTAGGCATGATAAGCTTTGTTCCATTTTATTGACTTTTGTTTACTATTGACAAATAAAGTAAATGATTGTCAACAAATTTTGACAATTGTTGACTTTTGTTTAACTTTGTCGACATTTTCTATCCAGATTGTTAGATTCAACTCTCTTTGATTGGTGAAAGAAATAAGTTAAATTATCAGAAAATGGTTTTAAATATTCATTTTTAACTGAAAAATAACATTATATATGATTATTTTTATCTTTTTATTAGAAGATGAGCTATATTGAAAAGAAATATAAGCAGAAGATAAACGATGTGTTTGCAGAATTACCCGCTTTAGAAGAAGACTTAGTGGGTTTATTGAATCAAAATTCTATAGCTGTAGTAAACGATATAGCGATGTTGTGTGCGCAATTTAATAAGAAAATCAATCTAATTCTCAAAAAATATTATCCTGAAATAAAAGAAATGAGGGATAAATTAGATTTTAAATCAATCTTAAAGTTCTATTATGATTTAATCAATAAATTAACAGATTTAGTTAGAAATATAGAAAATTTTCAAAAATTAGACCCAGAATACTATGAGAAATTAATAGAATTCATATATGACAAACAAAATTTAATTACCGGTAAGTTTAGAACTATATGTGCCCAGGAATTAACAACATTTTACGACCAGACTTCACGAGCTAACTTAGAAAAGATATTGATTGAAAAATTAGAGATGAAAAGTAAACAATATTTTACACTTGGCTCGTTAGAGGAGGAAATAAAAAAGATTGCTAAAATAGCTGGGTCTGAGAATGTAACAATCGCTCCCGCAGATGAGAACACACGGGAAGAATTACGTTCAGCAAATTCAATTATCATATTTGGAACCCCAGATGAAGGAGATAACACATTACTTAATAAGGTTGGAGAAGAACTAAGGGATTATCTAGAATCCAAGAAATATGAGGCAGTAATTAAGCTTGGGTCAATTATTACTAATGCGAAATTAAATACTGATAATTAGCAACACTTCATTTTTTAAAAACAATTGATCATAGATATGTTTATTGAACTACTTATATTCTACTATTTGAAGTAATATATAGGGGATTTGATGCAAAAATACCTAATTTTTCTGAAGGGAGTGCTTATCCTTGCTTTACTTATTTTCATTTTAATTGTCTCCTATTTTTATTTTTATTTTTATCCACGATATAGATGGGAATCTATGCAGATAAGTATTAACCGTCTTATTACAATTATCTCCTTTATAATTATTTTTTGTACTCTCCTAATTTTGATTGATTTTAATTTATATAATAGAATTTTTGCCATTATTATTACAGTTGGAACGATTTTATGGATTGGAATTTATTTACTTGAATTATTGAAGATCAGACCTGAAGCTTGGAATTGGACTGCGGTAAGAGATTTTGCAGCGATAATTTCTCTATCAATTTTAGCCCCGGGTTTCACATTGAATATAATTAAGTTTATCAAAAATAATTCTAATAAAAATAAGAAAAGAAAAGTTTTCAAAAAATATCATATTCATGAAGGATTTGTTGGTGTTCTTTTCCTTATTCTTGGGGTTCTTTTTTTGATAATTCGTTATTTTTTAATCCAACATGAAGTCATGCGCAAAAAATTTAGGATTTTTTTAGCAGTAGATATGATTTTATTATATTTGTTTGTATTTAGTGGAAGTTTTCTTATATTTAGAGATAGGAGAGACTTATCGAGGCTGAAATTTATTGAAAAACGGGATACTCTTAATACTATTCACAACTCGTCAGCATTTAGCCCTATTACTCTGGATTCTTTTCACTTCTTTAAGACTCCTAGAATTTTATATTATCCCTTTGGAATAATACTTAGTAGTCTTTCTGTAAATTTATTAATACATGGAACGGATTTCTTGGGAGTGAGGATTTTCAGTTTATCACAAGAAACTATTGTTCTTATAGGATTTTTCTTCTGCCTACTCGCAGGTTTGATGATTGGCATTGATTGGTATCGTCTATTTGCCAAGCTTTATCCAAATTTATACGAGGAAATTGAAGAGATTATAAGAGATTTAAAAACTACTCAATTATCAAGAAATCAAACTTAAATCCTTTTTTACTCCCGTAATACCTCGTGATGAGATGACATAATTTTAATAGGTGATCTTATTTTTAAACTCAAACAAATCTTTATATTGTAATGAAAGATTTGCGATAAAATAAGAATAATTTTGATTGAAAATGAATAAAACTGAAATCATAACTACAAGTACTGGTAAAATACAAGGGTATATTAGTGAAGGAATTCAGATTTTTAAAGGAATACCCTTTGCGGAACCTCCTATTGGTGATTTACGATTTAAACCACCTGTAAAAAAAGAACCATGGGAAGATGTATTAGAAGCGACTGAATATGGTCCATATGCTTATCAAGGATACTCACCTCTGGAAGAAATGCTTAATCAGAAAGTAGATGAAGATGAAGATTGCCTATATTTAAATATATGGACACCATCACCAGACAATAAAAAACGTCCTGTCATGGTGTGGGTTCATGGTGGTTCATTTATCACGGGAGGGGGTGCTGTACCGATATATGAGGGATCATATTAGCCACCCGGGGTGATGTTGTAGTAGTTACAATTAATTATCGTTTAGGTGCCTTAGGATTTCTTTACATTCCCGGTGTAACTGCAAATGCTGGTTTGTTAGATCAAATTACTGCTCTGAAATGGGTCAAAGACAATATTGAAGTCTTTGGTGGAGATCCTAATAATATTACGATCTTCGGTGAATCTGCCGGAGGGTGTTCTATTTTAAGTCTACTTGCCATGCCAGACGCAAAAGGGCTTTTTAATAAAGCTATTGTGCAGAGTAGCCCAATTTTACAACCAAACCCCACCGTAAAGAGTACTAATGAGTTAATGACGAAATTTGGATTGAGTACCAGTGACATCAAAGAACTTCAAGAAGTAGAAGTCGACGAGATAATTAAAGCTCAAAATGCAGTTTTAGCTGAAGCTTTAGAAGCCGGAGAAAGCGAGATTATGGGTTTTAGACCAAGTATAGATAAAGAAGGAGGTACCTTACCAATACATCCTTTAGAAGCGCTCAAGAAAGGAGAGGCAAAAAGCATTGAGCTATTAATTGGATGCACTGAAGAAGAAGGAAAGCTATTTACAAAATTTGATCCCAAGTTCAAGAGATTTAAGAGAGAAAATTTAGATGATGAGGTAAAAGGCATTCTGAAACCAATGAATTTAGAAAGTGAAAGTACCACACTTATCCAAAAATATGAAACTGCCAGGAAAGATCCTCTTCCAATTAAACCTATGGATCTTTTTAATGCTATATGGACTGATTATATTATCCGTATATCAAATATTAATATGGCTGAAGCACAAATTTTACATAATTCAAATGTATATTTTTATATTTTTACTTGGCCTTCCCCGCTATTTAGAGGAGCTTGTCATGCAGTTGAACTTCCATATGTTTTTGGGACAATTAATCTCGCTGATTCGGAACCTGGAATGAAACTGTTCTTTGGAGGTGGCCCTGAAGCAAAAATTATTAGTGAGAAAATGATGGATGCGTGGATTGCTTTTGCACGGAATGGAAATCCGAATAATGAACATATTCCAGAGTGGCCTTCTTATAAAACTGACAAGAGATCTACAATGCTGATAGGCAAAGAATTCAAGGTCGTAGACGCCCCATATGAGAAAGAACGAGTAGCGTGGGATGGTTTGTTAGATTACTAATCATTTTTTTCTTTTTTATCTTTATTCTTAATCAATATTCACTTTATATCTATTTTCTTACTCATAAAATATTTATCTTTAAAAACATTTTTTATGATGATCTCCTATGGCTAAGAAGAAGAAAGAGATCCCAATAATGGGAATAACCGTCTCAAAGGAAGAAGATTTTTCTGCCTGGTATACAGAATTGATTAATAAGGCAGAACTTGCAGATATTCGGTATAACATCAAAGGTTTTGTTGTTTATAGAGAATGGTCTACAATATCAATAAAAAAGATGTATGCAAAATACGAAGAATTAATGGAAAAAAAAGGACATATGCCATTAATTATGCCCTCTTTAATTCCAGAAAGCAATTTTCTACTGGAGGCAGATCATGTAGAGGGTTTTGCTCCGGAAGTATTTTGGGTAACTGAAGCTGGAACTTCGGGTCCTTTATCAGAAAGATTAGCATTACGACCAACAAGTGAGACTGCCTTATATAAAATGTATGCTCTTTGGATTAGAAGTTATAAAGACTTACCCTATAAACGTTATTTATCTTGCCAAATATGGCGCTATGAGGGAAAGATGACCAGACCTTTTTTTAGAGCACGGGAGTTTCATTGGATTGAAGGACATAATGTATTTTCAACCATGGAAGAAGCTATTGATCAAGTTCATGAAGATATGGAAACGACTTATCAAATGCTTCAAGATGAGTTTTGTTTACCTATAATCTTTTTCGAAAGACCACAATGGGATAAATTTGCTGGTGCGATATCAACATATGCTGCTGACTCTCTTATGGGTTCAGGAAAAGTCCTTCAGCAACCCTCAACCCATTTATTAGGGCAGAATTTTTCAAAACCATTTAATGTTAAATTCATTGATAGAGATGGGGAAGAAAAGTATGGATATCAAACATGTTATGGACCTGCAATCAGCAGAATCTATGGAGGGATGATTGCATATCTCGGAGATGATAAGGGTTTAATTCTACCTTTCGATTTGGCTCCAATTCAAATTATTATAGTTCCAATTATTTATAAAGGCAAAGAGGAAATTGTTATGAAGGAAGCAAAATCGGTTCTTAATAAATTAAAAGAAAAATACACAGTTAAGATTGATGACTCTGAAGAATCGGTTGGTAATAAGTTTTATTTCTGGGAATTGAAAGGAGTTCCTATCAGAATTGAAATAGGACCTAAAGATATTGAAAAAGGACAATTTGTTATCGTAAGAAGGTATGATGGAAAGAAGTTTTTCATCAAACAAGAAGATTTATTAAATAGAATTGAAGAGATTGCCGAAAATTATACAAATGAAATTAAAGAACAATCATTAATTGATTTTGAATCTCAAATTGAAATAGTATATGAAATAGATTCAGCAAAAGAAGCAATTGACCGTGGAAAAATAGTGTGCTGCGGATTTTGTTCAATTGATATGGATGCATATCCATGCGCTGAAGTGGTTGAGAAGGAAATAGGAGGAGATGTGCGTGGAAAACGAGTGGATGAGGAAAAACACGAATTTGCGACTTGTATAATTTGCGGGAAACCTGCTGGATGTACTGTTTATATCGCTAAGAGTTATTAAAATTTAATGATAATAAATAGGAATCTAATTTTACCTTAAATCACTCTTTTTGAGTTTTTTTCAAAATTTCTAAAATTAGGGTTATAATATAGTCTTTTTTAATAAAAAATAAAAAAAAAATAAAGAGATAGGTGAACCTTAGTG
>JAHLWT010000002.1 GCA_019057775.1 Promethearchaeota archaeon | reverse complement strand
TATAGATACAACCAAGAGCACGGTGTGAATCTTATCCGGGAAGAGATAGAAGCACAAGCGAATACCGGGAAAAAAAGTAAAGGACAGGATATAATGAGAGGAAAAAATGAATCAAAAAGAGAGTATCTTAATAGTAGACGATAATGAAGGTATCCGAAAAAGCTTAAAGCTCATATTTAATAAAAAAGGTTACAAGACAGACACTGCTGAAACAGCACAGGAAGCATTAAAGAAAGCACACAAGAAATACTTCAATATTGCTCTTATTGAATTTAAGCTTCCTGATATGGAAGGGACAATTCTTTTGAGCAAACTAAAAGAACTCTATCCAAAAATGACCTGTTTTATCATTACTGCTTATGCCTTTCTTCAAAATGTCAGGATGGCTGCAAGGATTAATGCGGATGGATATTTCATTAAACCCTTGATTCCCGAGGATGTACTCTATCGGTTTGAGGAAATATTGAAAGAACAGCGCATAGAAAAAGAACTAAAAGAATCAGAAGAAAAATACCGCGCCTTATTTGAAAACACCGGTACTGCAACTATGATTATCGAAGAAGATAGAACTATCTCTATGGTAAACACCCAGGGCGAAAAACTGAGCGGATATTCTAAAGACGAAATTGAAAATAAGATGAAATGGACTGATTTTGTTATTCCGGAAGATATGGAAAAGATGAAAAAATATCATATTTTCAGTGGAAAAGCAGGAGAAAAACCACCAACCGAATACGAATTTAGTTTTATAGATAGAAAAGGCAATGTGAAAGATATATTATTAAAAATTGGAATAGTTCCTAATACTAAAAAGAGCATAATTTCTTTAATGGATATCACCAAACACAAAATTTCAGAAGAAAGACTCAAAAAAACCATGGATGCAACCATTGAGACCGTGTCAAAGATAGCAGAAGCCAAAGATCCCTATACTGCTGGACATCAGAAGAATGTCTCCCAAATAGCCACTTTCATAGCCCAGGAGATGAAACTTCCACAAGATAAGATTGAAGGGATAAGGATAGCCTCTTTAATTCATGATATCGGAAAGATAAGCGTACCTGCTGAAATACTAAGCAAGTCCACCACATTATCTGATATAGAATTCAATCTAATAAAAGGACATTCCCAAATAGGGTATGATATCTTAAAATCTATAGATTTTTCCTATCCTGTAGCAAGTGTTGTCCTTCAACATCACGAAAGATTAGATGGTTCAGGATATCCCAATAATCTGAAAGGTGATGAAATACTACTTGAAGCCAAAATTATAGGAGTAGCCGATATAGTTGAGGCGATGTCTTCTCACCGACCCTACCGACCGGCTCTTGGAATAGATGCAGCTTTGGAAGAAATCTCTAAAAACAAAGCAATTCTTTATGATTCTAAGGTAGTAGATGCCTGTCTGAAAATCTTTAAAAAGAAAGTGAATTTAAATTTTAATAGTATTATTGCGGAGCTGTCGTACCCCTTAGAGTGGATAAAGAGATGATATGAAAACAGAATATAAAATGCGAAAAAATTACCATTTACTTCTCCTCATTTTCCTTTCTTTTTTAATTTTTTAAAATTAACAGCAACAGCAGCAGGGTAAAAATTACACCCTAATGTTGTTGCTGTTAGTGTGGAAAAATTCCACTAGGGAGTAAGAGAATATTCACCCCATCATACGGAGATTGATGAAGAATTTGAGAAAAAATAATTTTATTTTAAAAAAAGTAAAATTTTTTAAATCTTTTGTCGTATTAGTATTAGGATGTAGAAAAATTGGACAACACTAATTCTTTTAACCGCTAGGGGCGATTCAATAAGGTAAATATATATTTTTGAAGTGTGATAAAGAACCGTCCCCTGACACATATAGAAAGACTTGAAGGGCAGCTTAAGAGATTTTTAAGCTAAGGCCGGAAGGAAGGCCTGAGAAGAAATTTGATAAATAGGTGTCTGCGTCTCTATTATTTTTTATGTGAGGTTGAATATGAAAAATAATAAATGTTTTTTCGCGTATCCATCCAAAATACTTTCGCATGTGGAAATTATAGAAAAAGCAATAGAGGAGTTAAATGACAGCCAAATTGTAGAAGTAATAGGATGGAAAAATATTTTTATAACAGGAAAGTTTATAATAAAAGAAATTTGCAAAGAAATTGACAGTTGTAGTTTATTTCTTTGTGATCTTACAACTCTAAATAATAACGTTCTATTTGAACTTGGATATGCCATTGCAAGAAAAAAGCGTATTTTTATCTTCCTCGATACTAATATAGAGAAAGCAAAATTGGATTTTGACAAATTCAATCTCATTACAACGATTGGTTATTCTCAATATAGCAATACAAGAGATATTACAAAAGCGTTTTATAGAGAGAAACCATACGAAGATTTAAAGAATACAGTTTATAGTCAAGCAATTGAATCTGTTATTAATAAACAATCTCATAGATTTCCGACTTTATTTTATTTGAAAAGTGAAATAGAGACTGAGTCATCTTTTCAACTATCGAGAAAAATTGCGGCTTCTAAAATTAAACAAGTAACTGATGATCCACAAGAAGTAAGAATGCAACCTCTTTCGTGGTATGTTGAAGAAGTTACCAAATCGTTTTGTGTGATTGCACATTTATTGGCTCAAGAACATACAGGGTGTAAACAACATAACGCTAAAGTATCCTTTATTTCAGGGTTGGCTCTTGGGCTAGGCAAGCCTCTCCTTATGTTAGCGCATGAACCTTTTAATTCACCAATAGATTATAAAGAATTGTTAAAAACTCATGACACTGCTTCGAAATGTCATAAAATTGCAGATCAATGGCTTAGTGAACAAGAAAAAATGTATGTTGATGCAAAAAAGGATAAAGAAAGTTTTAGCCAGGAAATCAAAGCACAATCTTTGTTGGCACAAATTTCCATTGGTGATTATATAGCAGAGCAGGAAAAAGAAGAAATATCGGAATATTTTGTTGAAACATCACCGTACAAAGAGGCTTTGAATTCAACAAATTGTATATTTATTGGCCGAAAAGGTTCAGGAAAATCTGCAATACTATATAAACTTCAGGATGAATTATCGTTAGACAAACGGAACCATGTTTGCTTAATTAAGCCTGTTGGATATGAACTTGAAGGTCTAGTAAGTATGATGAAGCAATCTATTCAAATATCAGAAAAAGGGTTTTTAACTGAAAGTTTCTGGAAATTCCTAATTTATACCGAGCTGGCTAGAAGTGTGTATGAAACATTATCTGAAAAACATAAATACTATAATTATTCTGAATCCGAAAGTAGTTTTTTAAATCTGGTTGATCAAAACGAGAATATTATTAAACCCGATTTCTCAATACGCCTAGAATATGTAGTTAACCGTGTAAAAAACATAGGTAGTAATGCGATTGCAGCAAAACAGAGGTTAAAAATAAGTGAACTGCTTCATAATGAAATAATTTGGAAACTTAGAAAAGCATTAGGAATAGTTTTACATGATAAAAATCGAGTATCTATTCTAATAGATAACCTTGATAAGAATTGGAAACAAGGAGCTGATCTTCAAGCACTGAGTCATTTCCTACTTGGTTTACTCAGTGTTAGTCAAAGAATATGCGGTGATTTTAAGAAAAGCGATAGTTGGAGAAAAAAGGTGCAGTTGTCGATTACAATATTTTTACGCAGCGATATATTTTCTCACATAATGAAATATGCACGTGAAAGAGATAAAATTAGCTATACAAGAATAAATTGGGATGATCCATTACTATTACTCAGAGTCATAGAAGAGAGATTCATTTCTAATGATAGCTTTGCTTCGATAGGCGATATCTGGAAGACTTATTTCTGTACAACTGTTAGAGGTGTTGAGACAAAGGATTTTATAATTCAAAACATCATTCCTAGACCCCGTGATATTATTTATGTTGTGAGAACTGCTTTAGCTAATGCAGTTAACCATAAACAGTCACTAATTAAAGAAGAAGATATTCTCGATGCTCAATATAAATATTCTAAATATGCTCTTGATTCTTTATTGGTAGAAAATGGAATAAGCTTAGAAAATATTGAAAATCTTATATATGAATTTATTGGAATATCAGAAATAGTAAATGAGAATGAAATTCGTTTAGCGATGAAAAAGTCTTTAATACCTTTAGAAAAAGAGAAGATTGTGTTCGATCTTCTTTGTGCTAGAACCTTTATTGGTAGAGAGGTTAATTCTGATGATTTTAGATTTCAATATAATGATGAGGACAGTAAAAAATATGAAATAATGTCACGCAAAACAGCAGAAAGCAGATCTGATAAATTGAAACGATTTAAAATAAATAAGGCTTTTCATTCTTATCTTGAAATTAAATCAAACTACTAATATTAGAAACATTGGAACATAAATAATAAATAGGGCTAGGTTTCCCATTTTCTTTATCGACCTCATGAAATAATAATAGGGACAGCTATTTTTCTTGGACATCACTTCCGCGAAGCCATATCATCCTCCTTTCTCTTTTAATTTTTTAAAATT
>JAHLWT010000001.1 GCA_019057775.1 Promethearchaeota archaeon | reverse complement strand
AACCTGCAACAAACATTTTAAGTAAATTAACACAACATGAAAAATGCTTATTTTATCTTAATTACACTTATCCTGGTCTTCTTTTTCGTCTATTCAACCTGCTTTTCTCAAAAAAAGAGAGCACATGAACTGGGAATAAAAATAGGAGTGATGGAACCGGGGCAAAAGAATGCGATCACCGACGTTCAGGGAGTCAGGGTAGGACATTTCACTCTGGTAAAAGGAGAGGATGTGAGAACTGGAGTAACAGTAATTTTACCGCATGAAGGAAATATTTTTCAGGAAAAAGTGCCTGCTGCCATTTATGTCGGAAACGGTTTTGGAAAACTCACCGGCATTAGCCAGGTAAAAGAACTGGGAAACATTGAAACACCAATTGTATTAACCAATACATTAAGTGTGCCAACTGCGGCAGATGCCTTGATTGATTATACATTAGATATGGCAGAGAATAAAAATGTAAGATCAGTCAATCCAGTGGTGGGAGAGACTAATGATGGTTTTCTGAACGATATCCGGGGGAGGCATATTAAGAAGGAACATATTTTGACAGCTATCGGGAATGCTACACCAGGTAAAGTTGAAGAAGGAGTAGTTGGTGCCGGTACCGGTACGATTTGCTTTGGGTTTAAGGGAGGAATAGGGACCTCCTCAAGAATATTACCTGAAGCCCTTGGTGGGTACATCGTTGGAGTCCTGGTCCAGACTAATTTTGGAGGAGTATTGCAAATTGATGGAGTTCCTGTTGGAGAAGAACTTAATCAATATTACTTAAACAAAAGATTGAAAAGTAATCCTGACGGATCATGCATGATCGTGGTGGCAACCGATGCACCACTGAGTCCAGGAAACCTTGAAAGACTGGCTAAACGGGCAATGCTGGGATTGGCTAAAACAGGAGGAATCTCATCAAATGGGAGTGGTGATTATGCAATTGCCTTTTCAACAGCAGAAAATGTTAGAATGTCGTATCATTCGGAAACACCCTTATTTTCTTCATTGGTTTTGCGAAATGATCGAATGTCCCCGCTTTTTATGGCTGTCATCGAGGCTACGGAGGAAGCCATACTGAACTCCCTCTTCATGGCTGAAGCGATTACCGGAAAAGACGGTCATAAAGCAGATTGTTTGCCTGTAAAGGAAGTATTGACCCTTATGGAACAATATAATCGTATAACACAGGAAAAATAAAGATTTGCTTTAAAATATTAGCCATAGTGTCATGGCAAGTATAAAATGATTGTTAAAGAGGCTAAGGCTGAGGCTAAGGCTAAGGAAATGTTTCAGAATAGCATGTTACTATTTTAGAATGATATGATTCAAAACCTTTGCCTAAGTATTCCTTCCGCAAAAATCCTCACTAAAAACGACGCTATTATAAACTAGAACTAAGATATTGAATTATTTACCCTGCACTATTCTTTAAGAGAACCAATAATATTTATAATGAAAAAGAAGACCATTGGCATATTAGGTGGGTTGGGACCGGAAGCCACTGTTTTTATGTTTAATTTAATTGTTGCCATGACAAAGGCAGAGAAAGATCAGGATCATATCCCTATTCTGATTAATAATAATCCCAAAATACCGGATCGTACAGATTTCTTTGACGATAATGGGATTTCACCAATGAATGATCTGATTTCCAGCGCACAACACTTGGAAAGGATGGGCGCTGATTTTATCATTATGCCGTGCAATACAGCTCATTATTTCTATAAGGATATGAAACAGAACATCAATATTCCTTTTATTCATATGATCGATGAGGCGGCAAGATATGCGTCAGATAAATTATCCGGGATCCGTTCATTTGGTTTACTCTCAACAATTGGTACCTATTTATCAAGGTTATATGAAGAAAGTTTCGAAAAACAGGGATTGCAAATTATTGTCCCGGATGAAAATTTCAAGAATAAAATAATGCTGGCAATAACAGGTAAGCAGGGGATCAAAGCAGGGTATAAAAAGATACCACTGGAGATTCTCCTTGAAGTTATCGACCATTTAAACCAGAAAGGATCAGGGGCAATGATTAATGGATGTACTGAAATATCACTGGTTATCAGTGAAGAACATATGGATATTCCCCTGTTGAAACCCATGCAGGTTCTTGCCGGTAAAGCCATTCAATTCGCCGGATATGAATTAAAATAAACTAAATGACAAAATGTCTAAAATGAGCTAAAATGCCTAAAATGACAAGAAATGGAAAAAATGAGAAACATAATCATCTAAATAAAAACATAGTTCATGATTTTATAAACTAAAAAAACTTATTATTTTTGTAGTGAAAAAATCTTCCTTATGGAAACACATAACCTGGAAACAAGAAAGAAAGAATTAATTGAAAAAATCGGGGTGTTTTATGAGAAATGGGGAATGCAACCTGTTCCTGCCCGGATTATTGGATTGTTATTGGTGACGGAAAAATCTTATCTCACATTTGACGAAATAACAACAGAACTGAGTGTAAGCAAAAGCGCTGTCAGTATTGCGGTTAATCTGTTACTGAATACCGAACAGATCGAATACATTACCTTACCGGGAGACCGTAAGCGATATTTTAAATCCAGAATAAACAATTGGAAAGATATGGTCGGTAGTGTTCTGGATTTTGCCAAAAGTTATAGCAGTCTTTTTAATGAAATTCTCGAAATACGCTCTAATAAGGATAGTGAGGTGAACAGGAGCTTGAATGAGATCATACTATTCATTGAATATATTGAAGAAGCGTTACCTCATCTTATTTCGAACTGGGAAAAAAGTCAAGGGTAAATTTCAATGGTTGTTAAGTTTTTTTTGATGATTACCTGATTTTTTTGTTCAATTAGTTTAATAAATTATAAACCAAATAGATAATATTAAATCAAAACGAGTTAATGCTTTTTAAAAATTGAAATATTCATTTTTACTTTTTAAAATCCTCCACTTTAGATATGAAAACGATTTCTGATTATGTTCTCAGGTTTAGAAAGGTCATTATTATATTGACCATATTCATAACCTTTGTTTTAGGGTATTTCTTTAAGGATCTTCATATTAACCCCGACGTATTTGACAGCTTGCCCAGGGATGATAAGGTTGCCATATTGTTTAAAAAGGTGGGCGAAGAGTTTGGAGGAAATTACTATTGTATTATTGGAATTCAATCAGAGGATATATTCACAAAGGAGGTTTTCGAACACATCAGGCAGATCACTGATTCACTCCGGTTTATGAATGGGGTCGGGAGCATCATGAGTCTGATCGACGTGATTGATATTAAAGGCAGTGATTGGGGAATTGAGATCGGAAAACTGGTTGATGAGTATGATCTTCCGGATACGGAAAAAGAATGGAATGATCTGAAAGCCTATGTTTTATCAAAGGAAATGTACAAGGGCACTCTTGTTTCAGCGGATGCAACCATGACGATAATTATGGTACGTTTGCAGGGAGAGGTTGAAAAAATTGAAGTAGCACGCAACCTGCGCAGGAAAACCATGGAACTGGGGTTACCTGAAAAACTATACTTTGGTGGACAACCGTTTTTTGTTGAAGCCATCGGGAATGTGATTTCAAAAGATCTGACATTGATTGGCCCTTTTAGCTTCCTCTTAATCCTATTCGTACTTTATTTTAGCTTTCGCTCAATAAGGGGAGTGATTTTACCCGTTCTTACCATTCTGATCAGCATTATCTGGACATATGGGGTAATGGGATTGACCGGAGTAGAAATATCCATTATAACAAGCATTATTCCGATATTACTAATCGCAATTGGTAGTGCTTATACAATTCACGTATATAACAGAATTGAAGAAACTGTTGCAGAAAACAGGGATTCAGGATTAAGGGTTGCTTTGGCTTATATTATGATACCGGTATTTTTTGCATCCCTTACGACCATTTTTGGCTTTCTTTCCTTCATCTTCGGGTCTTACATCAAAATCATCAGCACTTTTGGCGTTTTTACCTCATTGGGTATTTTCTTTGCTATGTTACTCTCCCTGTTCTTTATCCCGGCTTTGATTGCAACCTTCCCGGCCAGGAAAAGCAAACTTAACCGCCGAAGCAGTGAATCTTTCCTTATTCTGCTATTGGATAAACTCTACCGGTATATAAACAAATATCCAAAAACGATTGTAATCGTATGGGCATTTATAATCATTCCCTTTCTTTTCGGCATTTTCAGAATTGAGAGAAAAGTGGATTTTCTGGATTATCTCAAGAAGGATAATCCGAACCGGATTACTGAAAAAGTGCTGACCGAGAAGATGGGTGGAACTTCCCCTGTTTATGTGTCAGTTAAGGGCGATATACTTGATCCTGAAGTCCTGAAGCAAATTAAGGCAACATCTGATTTCATTCTGAAGGATAAAAATCTTGTCAATGCCCGGTCTGTTGCAGACCTTTTTGAGCAAATGAATGATGTTATGGGCGAGGGTAAGAAAATTCCGGAAGATCCGGATAAGGTAGCCAACCTCTGGTTTTTGCTTGAGGGACAGGAAATACTTGAACAACTGGTTAACCCTGAACTGGATGAAGCTATGATAAATGCGACTTTCGGATCAACCGATATTCAGGATATAAAGATATTTATTGATGGATTAAATCAATATATTTTGGAAAAGGGGGATATAAAAATAGAAGTTACAGGTATTCCTTCTCTGGTTTTAAAGCTTGACAGGAGTATAATTACCAGCCAGATGCGAAGTCTTGGTATTGCTACTATTCTGGTTTTTATAGCAGTTTCGTTCCTGATGAGGTCATTTTTAAAAGGTACAATAGCCATTATCCCAATCATTGTCACCCTGGTTATTCTGTATGGTTTAATGGGATTATCTGGCATACCTCTTGATATCGCGACGGTTCTCGTGGGCAGTATTTCAATCGGTATCGGAATTGATTATTCGATTCATATGATCACCAATTTGAACCATGAAATGAAATTTTCCGGAAAGCTGGCTGAAGCGATAAAAAATTCAATAAAGATCAGCGGTAAATCAATTATCATTAATGTGATGGCTGTAAGTTTCGGATTTCTGATTTTGCTGTGGTCTAATCTGATCCCTTTGCAGAGATTCGGTTTATTGGTATCCATAACAATGATAACGTCCGGACTTGGGTCTTTAACACTTTTACCGGCAATCCTGATCCTTATTGAAAGAAGCAAAATAATGTTGTTTATTAAACCAATAAAAAGTAATGTAAAATGATAATGAAAAAAAAGAAAATCCAAAGCTTGCTGATACTGACGGCATTTATGTTTAGCCTGTTTTCATCAGCTCAGAGTGCATCAGAAATATTAGAAAAAATGGATGAAGTGATGTATGCATCAAAAGATCAAAAGTCAGTGACAACCATAGTTTTAACCGACAGGAATGGAAAAACAAGGGAACGAAAGGCAGTAATAATACAAAAAGGCAGGCATATGCGTTTGACACGGTTTACATCACCTGCCTCACAGGCAGGAATAGGATTTCTTTCTCTTCCCGGTGAGGTAATGTACGTCTATTTACCTGCATTTAAGAAAGAACGGCGAATTGCCACACATGTAAAAAACCAGAACTTTGCCGGAACCGATTTTACTTACGAAGACATGGAAGCTAAACCCTATTCCGAGAAATATATTCCTGAGCTGAAAGAAACGCTGTCAGATCAATACGTTCTGATACTCAAGCCAAAACCTGATATCCGGTCCGATTATTCCAGGCTTGTCCTGTACGTCGATAAAAACAATTTCTATATGAAAAGAGTGGAATATTTTAACAGGGCTGGTATTAAAGCAAAAGAACTGGTAAGCACATTTGAACAAAAACAAGGTTATTGGACACCTGTTGTTATGGAGATGACCGATTTGAAAAAACAGCACAAGACCAGGATGATCATGACGGAAATAAGTTTTGATAATAACTTTTCGGATGAGGAATTTACAGTACGAAAACTAAAGCAATAAGATTCTTCATGTATTGATATAAAGGTTACTAATCAGTGTGTTGAAAGGAAAGAAATGTTATATGTTATAAGTTAATAGTTATATGTTAAATACTGGGTACTGGGCTTGCCACGTGAAATGCGACGCTTGCCCAGTGAAATTTGAGGTACGAAAACATTTCACCAGGGAAGGAGCATATTTCACTGTGGTGCTTGGTACTAGTTACTGGGTACTAGTTACTGGGTACTGGTTACGGGCAAAGTAGCAGTGATTGGAGCAGGAGGCAGTTAACGGATTTCGGATTGTTGATTACTCGCACCCGCATAGCGCACACACCAGCTGCTCGTGAGGTTTTCACTCACTATGTTCGTTCAAACGTTGAGGATTTCTGGTTGATAGAGAGACTGGAAGAGGGGGAGAGACCTGCCAGCGTCTGAAAGACCTGGCAGAGTCTGTGAAAGGAATAAAATGGAAATTGTTAAACTGTTAAATTGTTACTTGTCCCTTTGGGAAATTGTTGGAAACAGTGTTGTAGCAGATTGTAAAACAAAAAAACTGAAAACCGAGAACTGAAAACCAAAAACCATTTAATGTAGAGCCGAATTGTATTCGACTGGCAGGCTTTAGTTTTATTAAGCATCGTAACTCTAATTTTGTGGAATTTATTGATTTAACCAAATTGAAATATTTATTTAAAGCATGATACTATAGTTAATCTATTACACACCCTAAATCAAATGCCAAGGCTGGTGGCAATAATCTGTTTCATGAAGATATAGTGGCTTATAGCCTTATAACTAATAACTTATAACGTATAACAATTTGAATTGTTACTAAATATAAGAAAACGACTCATGAGAACTGAGTAGTTACAAATAAGGACATAGTTTCACAGGGTGAATTAAAAAAACCCTTAATTTTCAGGTTTCATAAATAATTAGTTAATAGTCGGCAGTCTACAGTCGACATAAAAATGCAAAGTATAATGAAATTAGCCATTATCAAGCCATAAACATTGAACTTAGTCACGCTTAGAGCGTGACGATCTCATGATCCGCCAACTGGCGGAGAGTAAATTCCGATACATACTAAATATGAAGGTACTTATGAAAAGATATACGAGTTTTGCTATATGGTTTTTTCTGATGGTATTCAATCTTGGAATACTAACCGCTCAGGAAGATAATTCCAGGCTGAATATTATGGGAAAATTCAGCACTGACCAGCGATTTTTAACACAAAAAGAAAATAAATGGTCGTGGAATGAGAACAGGTTAAATATTCAATTGGAGAGCCGGAAAAAAGGCGAAGCCAGGTTTTTTTCCGAAGTTTGGCTGAGAAGCTTTGGTTTTCCCGGCCTCACCAATATTAGTCAATTATCCTGCAAGGACTTAACATCACCTTATAATCTTGATATTCGTGAAGCCTATGTTGACCTGTATGGATTTCTTACAAAGAACCTTGATATCCGGATTGGCAGACAACATTTGGCGTGGGGGAGAGGTGACGTTATCAATCCTACGAACAACCTGGATCCGTATGATCTGGAAGATATCTGGGATTTTGGACGATACCATGGTTCGGATGGTATAAAAATGACTTACTATATCTGGGATTGGTTTATTGAAGGAGCTTTTTTTCCATTTTTCAGGCCGGCAACAATCCCTTTAGGCGAACTTACATCTGCATTTACTCAGGATATTTCTTTACCTGCCGGGTTGTTGTTGAAAGATTTCAGGGATTCGCTGCTCCTGCCGGATGTTAACCTGGGTGAGTCTGGCAACTATGGGATAAAACTAGGAGGCTTTCTTCTGGGTTATGATGTTTCAGTGAGTTATGTATACGGGCGATCCGGACTTCCTGTTCCGGATATGAATGTCATTACACCTGTCGATCTTATGGGAGGTGTAAACCTCAAATCATTTTTATATTATCCAAGGATGAACATTTTGGGAGCTGATCTGGCAGGAGCTATTGGCAGTGTTGGAATCTGGAGTGAAATTGGAGCATTTTTCCCGGATGAAAAACTTACCATGACCGTTGATCTTTCATCGTTGTTGGGTATATTTCCACAAGATTACACAATACTGGAAAAGGAGATCTATCTGAAATACCTTATCGGAGTTGATTATACCTTCAGGGACGGATCATACTTGAATTTACAGTTTCTCCATGGATTTTTTCATGAAATGGGGCGGGATAACCTGAATGATTATTTCATATTTAATTTTGAGAAAAAACTATTTGACGATAAATTAAAACTCAATCCTGTTACCGGAGCTTTTGTTGTTTCCGACTGGAAAAACCTTTCATCCGGTTATGCTTTGATTTATTCACCAAGTGTTACTTATTTTCCAAATGATAATGCTGAAATCATGCTGGGAGTGAGGATGCTGGAAGGAAAAGGGGATAATATGTTTGTTCGATTGATTGATAAGGATGAAGTATTCGTAAGATTTATCTATAGTTTTTAAGAACACTGACAGTTCTACTACTCGTACCCCGACTTCAGTTCGGGTTACGAGTAGCAGAACGCGACTCTCCGAATCCTTTTTTTGAGACCGTTTTTTTCTTATTTTTAAGCAAAATAATTTATTTTTTTTTTCTAAACTTTTTTCTTACTTTTGAAGCAATAAAATTTGAAATGATTTTAGCAAATTACATTATAAATTGGTGGTGGTACCTGATCCGTTCGAAACGAGTGAGGTAGACCAGTAATTTAATATCATTTGTAAACAAATTATCAAGGCTTGTCGTTCTCACGACAAGCCTTTTTTATTAATGAGAAAATGGAAACAAATAAAATAAAGATTAAGTTAAGAATTAAAAAAATGCTTGCCGATACAATTACTCCGGTTAGCATTTATCTTAAAATCAGGGATAAATTTGGTCAATCCCTGTTGTTGGAAAGTTCGGATTACCATGGAAGTGAAAACAGCCTTTCCTTTATTTGTATGCAATCCATTGCAAGTTTTATTCTAAAGGATAAGAAATTGATCATTTCTTTACCTGATAGGGAACCCGTGGTAAAGGTAGAATTTGGAAAAGACACCGTTGTGGATGAGCTTAACCGTTTCATTTCGTCCTTTAATATAGAAGGGGAGGATCTCGCAAGGAAGTATAATGGTTTCTTTGGCTACATGGGTTATGATAGTGTTCGGTTTTTTGAGAAAATTAAACTGGAAACAAAGGGTAATAAACCAGAAATCCCCGATATTCACTATTGTTTATTCAGATATCTGATTATAATAAATCATTTTAATGATGAAATGATATTACTTGAAAATTATCTGCCAGGAGAAGAGTCAGGAATGGAAAGAATAGAAACAATGGTGCTAAGCAGAAATTTTCCATCCTATCCGTTTGAAACGGTTGGTCGGGAGTATTCAAATCTTAATGACGAAGAGTATAAAGATTTAGTAAGGAAAGGAAAACATCATTGCCAGATGGGTGACGTATTTCAGATCGTTTTTTCCCGCCAGTTTTCGCAAGCCTTTAAGGGAGATGAGTTTAATGTTTATCGTTCATTACGATCGATTAATCCGTCTCCATATTTGTTCTATTTTGATTACGGAAATTACAGGATTTTCGGATCTTCTCCGGAAGCTCTTCTTGTAATTAAAAAAAATAAAGCACAGATCCACCCGATTGCCGGCACCTTCCGGCGTACTGGTAACGATATTAAGGATGCCGAGATCGCTAAACAACTGATAAAAGATCCGAAAGAAAATGCTGAACATGTTATGTTGGTTGATTTGGCAAGAAACGATCTGAGCAGAAATACCCGGAATGTACGTGTGATGAATTTCAAGGAAATTCAATTTTACAGTCATGTTATACATTTGGTATCAATGGTTGAAGGAGAACTGGATGTAAATTATAATCCTGTTCGTATCCTGGCCGACACATTTCCGGCCGGAACCCTTTCAGGGGCACCGAAACATAGAGCCATGACACTAATCAATAAATATGAAAATCAATCAAGAGGATTTTATGGAGGTGGCATAGGTTACATCGGATTAACCGGAGATTTGAACCACGCCATCATCATACGTTCATTTCTTAGTTATAGACAAAAGCTCTATTACCAGGCAGGTGCCGGAATTGTTATCGATTCACACGAAGAAAAGGAATTAAAGGAAGTTAATAACAAACTAGCGGCTTTAAAATTGGCATTAACATTAGCAAAAGAGATATAGATGAAACAGATTTTAGTACTGGATAATTATGATTCTTTTACCTATAATCTGGTACAATATATCGAAGAAATAACCGGCCAGAAGGTAAAGGTTGTCAGAAATGATGAAATTGAATTGGATATGATTGATCAATATGATATCGTTTTTTTATCACCCGGACCCGGATTGCCAAAAGACGCCGGGATCATGAAACAATTGATAGAAGTATATGGTCCAAGGAAACATATCTTTGGAATTTGCCTTGGTCAACAGGCAATCGCTGAGGTTTATGGTGCAAAATTGATAAATATGAAAACCGTGTTTCATGGAATAGCCACAACAATCAGGGTTTTAAAAAGAGATGATCCTTTATTCAGGAATGTGTCTTATGAATTTAAGGGAGGCAGGTATCATTCATGGATTGTGGACCGGGAGTCAATTCCCTCCTGTTTGGAAATTACGGCTGTTGACCTGGAAAACCAAATTATGGCCATCCGCCATAAAAAATATAAAGTTGTAGGTGTACAGTTTCATCCGGAATCAGTACTTACTCCGGAAGGTGAACAAATGCTTATTAATTTTTTAAATGAATAGAAAGATGAAAACCATTTTAAATCATTTATTCGAACATAAAGTATTGGATCGTACAACAGCGAAAGAAGTGTTAATGAATATTTCACTAAACAAATATAATCAATCCCAGATTTCTGCTTTTTTATCGGTCTACCTGATGAGATCTATTTCGGTTGAAGAATTAGCCGGATTCAGGGATGCTTTGATTGAACTCTGCTTGCAGGTTGATCTGAGTGATTATGAAACCATTGATGTTTGCGGCACGGGTGGTGATGCGAAAAATACATTTAATATTTCTACACTCACCGCGTTTGTTGTAGCGGGTGCAGGTTACAAAGTTGCCAAACATGGAAATTATGGAGTTTCTTCATCCTGTGGATCTTCCAATTTAATGGAGTATTTCGATTATAAATTTCCCAATGATCAAAATGTACTGCGGAAACAGATTGAACAAGCCAATATTTGTTTCTTACATGCTCCGCTTTTTCATCCTGCTATGAAAACAGTAGCACCCATAAGACGAGAACTGGGAGTAAAAACTTTTTTCAATATGTTAGGGCCTCTGGTTAACCCATGCCAGCCACCATTCCAGTTAATTGGTGTTTTTAGCCTCGAATTGGCCAGATTGTATCATTACCTTCTTCAGAGATCAGAAAAATCATATACTATAATTCATTCATTGGATGGTTATGATGAAATATCCCTTACAGGTGCATTTAAAAAATTTAACAATCAAACTGAAGAACTAATAGATCCTGAGGAAATAGGTTTTACCATTTTGAACCCTGAGGAACTTTTCGGAGGGGAAAGCGTTGAAGATGCAGCAGATATTTTCCTCAGCATTTTGAGGGGTAATGGAACACCGGCTCAGGAAAATATTATTATTGCTAATGCAGCAATGACTGTTCAATGCATTCACCCGGAACGAATTTTTGATACCTGTAAAGAAGAGGTGAAAGATTCTATTAAAAGCGGCAGGGCTTTTCAGGTATTTCAAAAATTGTTGGAATTAGGAACAGAATAAAAGACTTTAAAGACAAGGAATATGAACCTGTTGGATAAAATTATCCGTAAAAAGAAAATACAAATCCGGGAATTGAAAGAGCGTATTCCGGTAAATTTGCTCAAGCATTATGAGTTGTATGCCGGACCTGTTATTTCATTGCGAAAATCCCTTTTACTACAAGAATCGTGTGGGATTATTGCTGAATTTAAAAGAAAATCCCCTTCAAAAGGTATAATTAATAAGTATGCCGATCCCGTCAGGATATCCAGGGGTTACGTGAATGCAGGCGCCTCTGCCATATCCGTTTTAACAGACCATGAATTTTTCCACGGAAGCAACAATGACCTTGTTAATACAAGGAAATCAGTGGATTGTCCGGTTTTAAGAAAAGATTTTATCCTGGATGAATATCAGGTTATTGAAACCAAAGCAATTGGTGCCGATGCTGTGCTCCTGATCGCTGAATGCCTGGAAAAACAAAAATTAAAATGTCTGGCAAATCTGGCAAAAGAAATTGGTCTGGAGGTCATTATCGAAATCCATTCTGCAGAACAATTGGATAAGCTAAATGAAAACATTGATATTATTGGAGTAAATAACAGGAATCTGAATAATTTTATTGTGGATGTAAAAAAATCTTTTGAATTAGCTCTTTTAATACCTGAAGAATATATTAAAATATCCGAGAGCGGAATAAATGATCCTGCAATCATACCTAAACTTAAAAAAGCCGGATATAACGGATTTTTAATAGGTGAATTCTTTATGCATACAGGTAATCCTCCGGAATCTTGCAGCAGTTTTATTGAACAGATTAAAGGATTTGAACAAAAAACGATGTAAAAATGAAGATCAAGGTATGTGGAATGCGGGAACCTGAAAATATAAAAGCCCTGGAAAAATTGAAGATAAATATGTTGGGGTTCATTTTCTATAAACAATCACCAAGGTTTGTTGAGGTTTTTCCAAACCTGGAAATAATATGCTCCTTAAAACCTTCCATTATAAAGACGGGTGTATTCGTAAATGCCAATTATCTTTTTATTAAAGAAAAAGTCAACAAATATAAGTTGGATATCATTCAATTACATGGAGATGAGTCTCCCGGATTCTGTGAAAGAACAGCTGATCTCGCAACTGTGATGAAGGCATTTCGTATAGATGAAGGATTTGATTTTTCTGTTACAAAAAAATATGAGCCTTTCACAGATTACTTTCTCTTTGATACGAAAAGCCGGGATTATGGTGGAACCGGAATCCGGTTTGACTGGTCCATACTGAACAACTATGAGGGGAGGAAACCTTTTCTTTTAAGCGGGGGTATTACTCCTGAAGATGCCCCGCTAATTAAAACCATAATTAATCCCAAAATGCTTGGAATTGATATTAACAGTGGGTTTGAAATTATGCCGGGTCTGAAAAATATTGATCTGATAGAAACTTTTTTAAATAATTTCTCATGCAATTTTTAATCGACAAATATGGATATTATGGTCCTTTTGGTGGCGCTTATGTACCAGAAATGTTATATCCAAACCTGGAGGAGCTACAAAATAATTACCTGAAGATTTTTAATGATCAGGAATTCAGGAAGGAATACCAGTCTTTATTAAAGGATTATGCCGGAAGGCCTTCGCCTTTATATTTTGCCAAACGATTAACTTTCAAGTACAACACCAAAATTTATCTCAAGCGAGAGGATTTGAATCATACGGGATCCCATAAAATTAATAATACCCTTGGCCAAATTCTTCTGGCAAAACGCCTTGGTAAAAAAAGAATTATTGCAGAGACTGGTGCGGGCCAGCATGGAGTTGCCACGGCAACAGTATGTGCACTTATGGATATGCAATGTGTAATTTTCATGGGTTCCGTTGATATAGAAAGGCAGGCACCAAATGTTGCAAGGATGAAAATGCTTGGGGCAAAAGTGATCCCTGTCGAAAATGGAAGCAAAACCCTTAAGGATGCAACCAATGCGGCCATCCGTGATTGGATCAGGCATCCTGATAACACCCATTATATTATAGGTTCAGTTGTTGGCCCTCATCCTTATCCGGATATTGTTACCAGGTTACAGTCGGTAATTAGTGCTGAATTAAAGGAACAGTTAAAGGAAAAAACAGGCCGGGAGTATCCGGATCATATTATTGCTTGTGTTGGAGGGGGCAGTAATGCTGCAGGCGCATTCTGTCATTTTCTTGAAAACCCGGAAGTAAACTTTATCGTTGCTGAAGCTTCAGGATTGGGAATAAACTCCGGAAAATCGGCAGCTACCAGTGTTCTTGGTTCCGAAGGAATTATCCATGGTAGCCGGACTCTTTTAATGCAATCCGATGACGGACAGATAATTAACCCTTACTCAATTTCTGCCGGGCTGGATTACCCTGGAATAGGCCCATTACTTGCTTTTCTGATAAAATCCGGTCGTGCAAAAGCTGTCCATGTAACAGACAGCGAAGCTCTGAAAGCAGCATTCGAACTTACTCGCCTGGAAGGAATCATTCCTGCATTAGAAACAGCCCACGCGTTGGCATGTCTTGGAAAAATAAAATTTCACAGGAACGATATCCTGGTCATCAATTTATCCGGTCGCGGAGATAAGGATTTGACAACTTACATGAAAAATATTGAAAATGAATCGTATTTATAATCTGTTTCAAAACAAGAAAAGGGATATTCTGAATATTTATTTTACAGCCGGGTATCCTTCACTTAAGAGCACTCCGGAAATAATTAAACATTTGGAAAAAGGAGAAGTTGATCTAGTGGAGATAGGGATCCCGTTTTCGGATCCACTTGCTGATGGTCCAACTATACAGGACAGCAACAGAATTGCACTTCAAAATGGAATGAGCTTAAATTTGCTTTTTAATCAATTACAGGATATCCGAAAGATCGTAAATATGCCTCTCATTCTAATGGGGTATTTTAATCAGGTATTTCAGTATGGAATAGAAGAATTTTGTCAGACCTGTCAAAAAGTTGGAATTGACGGAGTCATATTGCCGGATCTGCCGATTAGAGAATTTGAATCCTGTTACATGTCTGTTTTCAGGAAATATGAACTAAGCGTTATTTTCCTGATTGCCCCTAATACCAGGGAAGAAAGAATAAGGATTATCGATCGTTTAAGCGATGGTTTTATCTACATGGTATCCAGCGCATCCGTTACCGGGGAGAATGTCCTGATGAAAACAAATACCAGAGACTATTTTCGGCGCGTTGAAAAAATGAATTTAAAGAATCCGAGACTTATAGGTTTTGGAATATCTGACCAGGAAAGTTTTCAAAGAGCTTGTCAGTATGCTAATGGTGCAATCGTTGGAAGTGCATTTATCAGGGCTTTATCGGAAGAAAAACACATAGAGAAGTCTATTACTGGTTTTTTGAAACGAATTCGATCGGAATAAATATTCTTTCAGAAGGGAAATGAAACGATTACTTTTACTCATAAGTTTTTTTGTAATATTAATCCAAAATTCTTTTAATCAGGAGATTAAAAAACACTATAAAAAAGATATGAAGAAAACAGTTATAAATCGGGGAACAAAGGAAACAGCAACATTCGGGGCCGGTTGCTTCTGGTGTGTGGAAGCTATTTTCAGTAATCTTAAAGGAGTTGAATCGGTGAAATCTGGTTATGCCGGCGGTCATGTGAAGAATCCATCCTATAAGGCAGTGTGCACCGGAACAACGGGTCATGCCGAAGTTTGCCAGATTACCTATGATCCTCAAAAGATCAGTTATAAAGAATTATTGGAGATTTTCTGGGCTATTCATGATCCTACTACCCTCAATCGCCAGGGACCTGACACCGGAACACAATACCGGTCGGTGATCTTTTATCACAATAATAAACAAAAAGAACTGGCAGAAAAAAATAAACAAGAACTGGTTCAGTCAGGAAAATTCGCTGACCCTATTGTTACAGAAATTAAACCGTTTACGGTGTTTTACAAAGCTGAAGATTATCATAAGGACTATTTCGATCATAATGAAACCCAACCTTATTGTACGGTTATAATTGATCCTAAGGTTAAGAAATTCAAGAAACAGTTTAAGGAAAAATTGAAATAATTTGTTTATCTACCACCCCGTCATTCGCTTGCCCTGTTACACAGATCGAAGATTTGTTGCAAAACAATATTTAACACAGTATATTTGTGAAGCTGTGTTCTAATCTTTAATTCAACTATAATTTTCTTTCTATGACAAAAAAAACAATTACAAGGAGAACATTATTGAAGAATTCTGCAATTGCTGCGGCAGGAGGTGCAGTATATTTAAATTTTCCGGTAAAGCTTTTTGGAAGAAACCCCGAAAAAGAAACAAAGGTTATTCTTATACGTGATGAAAAAGTTATTGATGATTCCCGTACTATCGACAAGATGGTGATCCGGAATATGCTTGACGAAGCCGTGAAGGAACTCACAGGATATGATGAAATACAAGCAGCCTGGAAAAGCCTTATTAAACCAGATGACATTGTTGGCATCAAAACAAATGTATGGGGCCGTCTTCGTACTCCTTTGGAACTGGAAGATGCCATCAAAAACAGGGTAATGGAAGTTGGTGTACCTGGGGATAAAATAAGCATAAGAGATCATGGTCTCCTGGATGATCCGGTTTTCACAAAGGGTACAGCACTGATCAATGTCCGTCCCATGCGTACACATGACTGGTCGGGTGTGGGATCATTAATAAAGAATTACATTATGTTTACCAGGAAACCATGGTCATACCATGGGAATACATGTGCCGATCTTGCTGCCTTATGGAATCTACCGGAGGTCAAAGGCAAAACCCGGTTGAATATTCTGGTTATGTTGACCCCCTTGTTTCATGGAATTGGCCCTCATCACTATAATAAGAAATTCACCTGGGCATATAAGGGTTTGTTAGTGGGTTTTGATCCTGTGGCAATTGATTCAGTTGGGGTTCAGATATTGCAGGCAAAGAGAACAGAGTATTACGGTGAAGAAAGGCCAATAAAACCATCGGTTAAACATATCTTTCTTGCTGATACACGCCATCATCTTGGCACTGCAGATCCTGAAAAAATTGACCTGGTAAAGTTAGGCTGGAAAGAAGATATTTTAATTTAAAGTACCACATTCATTTGCCAGATAATATAAGAGTAAACAGCATACCGGATAAACCTGAAACCAGCATACAACAAGAATTTTTTGAAAGAGTATTTGACAGCACCGACCAACATGCAAATAGCTGAAAATGGGATGGGGGTAAGGGCAGCGACAATGATCAGGTAAAGACCGAATTTGTGCAGTGCATTTTCATATTTATGCAATACTCGCTTATAGAGGAATTTATATAAGTCACTCCTGTTCAGCATGGATCCGATCCAGTATCCCAATATTCCAGCTAAATAGGATATTACGGAAAAACTGGTTATCAGGATAATATACCTGGGAAGGCTGGTGGTTTCCAATGCCCAAAGCATAAAGATCTCAGGAGGGATAATGCCAAAAACCATTTCCGAAACAGTGAAAATAAGATAAATGAAGAACAGATTTCTGTAAACCGGAGTCAGCCACTCAATGTATTCAATATCAATTACTTTCCTTATAAAGAATATCGTCGCCAGAATAATAATTAGCCATACTAATCCCTTTGTCAGATTAGTGATCAAGTATTTGCCCTTCACACCAAATACGTTCATGTAACCTCTGTTTCTGTTTTTTCTTTCTTTCTCTTCCAAAATATCCAGATTGTTAAAAAATTTCATATTACATGATGTCAGGTGTTTCCACCTGACATTGAATACTGGAGTAATTAAAATC